>JBFRWQ010000118.1:0-19251 GCA_051439665.1 Microcystaceae cyanobacterium
CCTTAAAAACTTCGTTACAGGGGCAAACGAAACGGGATACCACGTTTTAGGGGCAAATTGGGGCAAAGAATTTACCTTACCCTCCTCAGTCGTTGATATTCGTACAGCAATGGTCGGCGATCGCTCAGTACATGATCCTAGTCAAACCCTAGAAAGTGCGAGAGGAATTGAAGTAGGACATATTTTCCAATTGGGGAAAAAATACTCCGAAGCGATGGGTGCAACCTTTACCACTGAAACAGGGGAAGAAAGCCCCCTAGTCATGGGATGTTATGGCATAGGGGTGTCCCGTTTAGCTCAATCGGCCGTAGAACAGAGCTATGATAAAGATGGCATTATTTGGCCAGTTGCGATCGCACCTTATCACGCCATCATTGTTGTTCCCAATGTTAATGATGCTAAACAGATGGAAGTAGCCGAAACACTTTATAAAGAATTGAATAGCGTAGGAGTCGAAACCCTATGGGATGATCGCAATGAACGTGCAGGGGTTAAATTTAAAGATGCTGAGTTAATTGGTATCCCCTATCGTATTGTGACAGGGCGCTCATTAAAATCAGGCAAGGTAGAAGTCGTCAAGCGCTATGATAAGGAATCATTAGAAATTGCCGTAGATGAAGTAGTTGAGACCCTGAAAACATGGGTAAATGAAAGCAAATAAGCGCTTTTGTCGGGGCGCAAGGCTTGCGCCCACAAGATCTGTTGACTCTCCTGACTTTATGGTGATCAGCAAAACTTATACATTGTAGGATGGGTTAGGTACAGGGATTATTTTGGGGGAAACCTGATAAACGCTTGATTTGTGCCGTAACCCATCACAGGCTAATTATATTCTTTTATACATTCTCCACCATCATGTCGGTAGAGCCAATAGAAATAAGAAAACGTAAATAGTGTCAACATCATGCAGCGAGTTAGTAGAGTTGTCTTGATTGTGATATATCCTTATCAGTTAAAAACAAGTAAATAAATGACTATGCTGCTATTATTCTGCAAATTTATGAGATATTGACCATTAAAACCTGAAAAATATCTTAGTTTTTCATCAATACAAAATAAAAATTGAGATCTCAATTGGCTTTAAAAAAGCGCTGGGAAACTAATCGTTCTCACATCCAGTCATAAGAGTGAGAGTCTTTAATAATGATCCTTATGCGTCAATCTTTCTCTGATCATCCTCACTCATCATCTGACTTACCCGTAAATGAGTTAAACCTCGATTTTGAGGCGTTAGCTTCTAAAACCGAAGACCAATGCCCATCATCTCAGAAAAAAGCCGTTGAACTAGATTTAGCATTGGATATAGTCATAGATTCCTTATTCCTTACTGAGTCAATGAACGACTTTGCAGAGGATGACACGGAATTATCCATAGATAACCAAGACTCTCCACAAGACACCCTTGATGTCTCAACAGACTCCTCATCTTTTATTGAGTCACTAGACAAGATAGAAGAAGACGACATCGACTTAGACTTATTCCTAGACAACCAAGACACCCTTAATGTCTCACCAGACTCCTCGTCTCCTACTGAGTCACTAGACAAGATAGAAGAAGACAACATCGACTTAGACTTATTCCTAGACAAGCAAGACATCCTTGATGTCTCACCAGACTCCTCGTCTCCTACTGAGTCACTAGACAAGACAGAAGAAGACGATATCGACTTAGACTTATTCCTAGACAACCAAGACATCCTTAATGTCTCAAAAGACTCCTCATCTTCTACTGAGTCACTAGACAAGACAGAAGAAGACAATACAGAATTATTTCTAGACAACCAAGACACTCTTAATGTCTCACCAGACTCCTCATCTTCTACTGAGTCACTAGACAAGATAGAAGAAGACAACATCGACTTATCCCTAGACAACCAAGACACTCTTAATGTCTCACCAGATTCCTCATCTCTTACTGAGTCACTAGACAAGATAGAAGAAGACTATACCGACTTATCCCTAGACAACCAAGACATCCCTAACCTCGATGTCTCCCAAGACTCCTTGTCTCTTACTGAGTCACTAGACAATACAGAATTATCTCTAGACAAGCAAGACATCCTCGATGTCTCACCAGACTCCTTGTCTCCTACTGAGTCACTAGACAATACAGAATTATCCCTAGACAAGCAAGACATCCTCGATGTCTCTCAAGACTCCTTGTCTCCTACTGAGTCACTAGACAATACAGAATTATCTCTAGACAAGCAAGACATCCTTGATGTCTCACCAGACTCCTTGTCTCCTACTGAGTCACTAGACAAGACAGAAGAAGACAATACCGACTTATCTCCAGACAACCAAACATCTGAGGTTGTTACCCCAGAAACCAACTGGTTTGAGTTAGCCTGTAAACTAAGAGGTCAAAATCAGGAATTGATTCAAACAGTCGTAGCGCTAGAACAAGCTTTAGCACAAGCTAGGGAGGATATTCAAGAACAAAAACAACATAAACTTGACATTGAGCAATCTTTAAATGATACCGCTCAAATTCAAGCCCCTATTACCATAGGAGAGATAGAAAACTTAAAAGAAGACAATCAAGGCTTAAAAGGACAAATAGCGGAATTAGAACGAGAATGCGCTGTTCTCAAAGAAGAAAACCAAGAAAAAACTCACCAACTCACCACCTCTGAAGGCCATATTCGTGAACTGCACTCTCGTCTGCAACGTCAACAACGATATACTTTGCAATATAAGGCCGCTTTAGAGCAGTATTTAGGACAATCATTCGATGATTCACCAGAAACTGCGACAGACGAACCCTCTCAAGACTTATCTATTCAACCCTGGTCAGAAGAACAGATTAAAACCAATACCTCTCTCCCTCAAGAACCCCCTATGTCTGCCGATATTACACCTCGTTCTCCTAGTTTTCAGGTTAATTCAGCAAAGATAGAGCGCCGTTATCATTCACCTTCACCTGAGCCATCAAAATCTCGTTCTTCCCACACCATTATTGATTTACCTTCCTTCTTACGCCGACGTTCCCGTTAATCGTAGCACAGGCATCTTGCCTGTGACAATCCCCATTTAACTATTAACTAATTAATCGAGGTATATACAAAGCCAGTCTTTCTTCTTGTCTGGTAAGCCAATTAGTCAACATCAGCTTTTTGGTCAACTCTTGTTGTTTCTCTGCTAAAATTCTTTGACAAAACCTGTCAGCATATAATTTAACAATCAGGTCAGTCTGGATTTTTTTAGTAATTATTTCAGGCAGTGTAATTGCCATAAAGTGTTTGGTTAGGAAAAGAGCAAGAAATAATACTCTGTCGCAACCAAGGGTATGAGATTCTTCAAGCACTTTTTCCCACTTCAACCCTTCGCTAGTGATGATCAATTCAGCCACATCACAGATTTTGACTAATCTTATCTTATTCTCCCAACTATCTTTAACAACTTGTACACAGAGTATTATTAGTAAATCTTCTGGCAAAAAACAATGAATATTTGTGTCATAAAAATTTTCTAGTTCTGAGCGCTGCCAAAAGTGCTGAAAATCATATTTTAAGGGGAAATAATCAGAAGTAATATTTTGGTGAAGATCGACACTTACTCCAGTCTTCTGATTGATCAAGCTCTCTTCCCAAGAAAGCTGCTTTTGCGGCTGATATCCTTGGTCAATCAGCAAATCTTTGGCTTTTTGAAAATACGATATATCCACTAAAAGATCTAAGTCCCACCAGTGCCGAATTGCAAGGTTTCCATGAGTAGAAAGAGCTAAAGTGGGTCCTTTGTATGGTAAGACAGAAATGCCTTCTTTCTCAAACAAATTGAGAAGCCTAAATAGTTCTTGGGTTAAGCATTCATTCCGTTGGGTGTTGTCATTAAAATATTTTTGCAGTTCAGCGAAGATCTCTTCTGGAACAAATTCTGGACAAGTCTTATGAAGATGCCAGTATAAAAGAGGCTTAAGCTTGTGTTGCTTTGCTATTTTAAGCAGATAGTCCCAATCTAGGCCACCTTGAATAACTTGCTTCAATCGCTCGGCGTTTTTGCTGTCTAAACAAGCGCTAGAACAGTACAAAAGAACTTTAAACTCAGGAGGGTATTCTTTGATGATTGACATTCTCACAATAACTCATTACATAGAGCAAACTATAAACTAGCTTTTAATTATTATAAACTCTTTTTATCCCTATCTAAATACTTATTCAGCAAGCCCTAGTTAATCTTAGTATCATTTATCGGATTTCCTTAATGTTTATTATCCAAAATTATCGATACAATCATGTCATCATATCAGGTCAAGGTCACTCGCTATAAGCATCACATTTAGCTAAAATAGTTTATAGATACTAAATTTGAGGTGGTTAATCAAGATAACTATCATTGTCAAATTACCGTGAGGGAGAATAACTTAGAATATTTAGGGTTATCAAAAACGGAATTAAGCTATATTTTGTTAGGATAAATGTCATGCCACATTTTCCCTAAATATTGATCGCCAAAGGGTGTAATTGATTGCAGAAGGGAGTGAGGGATTGAGGAAAATTCGGAAAAAATAGCTCCTTTGTCTGTGGCATAATAATCTACTCTGATAAACGTACCAAAAGCAACCCCTAATCGTTTAACGCATGAAACCATTTCTTGATAACATTGCGGCTGTTCAAAATTACTATTTAAGGGAACAAAATTGTCAATTGGCTCAGTAAGCTGTTGCCAGTCTGAAGTAAATTGCTGACTGAATTTGACACTTTTATAAGAAATTCTTTCGTGAACAGAAATAAAAGCAATTTTTTCCCCGAACATATAGAATTTATATTCTATGGGTAATTTGTATTCACCCTGTTCAGACCGAACAAACTCTTCTACTAAGATTGGACATTTGCTCACTTCACCTAATTGGGAGATTAAATGCTCTTTTAACTGGGTTTTTTCAAAAGAAGTATTAGTGAGTAAATCAAGATTACCTGACATCACATAAATACCTTTTCTTGCTGTTCCCCACACAGGTCGAATTACATAGTTATCAGGAAATGATTCAATTGGCATTTCTTTCAAGTTCTGGCCATACCAATAGAGTTCAGGAACTTTACAATGATGCTTTTGGGAAAATTCCCTTGAATTCCACTTATTAATCAGCGTTCTTTGCCAATAACGACAAAATTTCCATTCACTATCAGAGTCAGTCTGACGACGCATTATTTGAAGTTCGTCCCCACGATGAAAGTGTTTTAAGCCCCGACGATGAAGACGTAACAATAGTCCATTTGGGGTGTACCAACTACCCGTCGAACCCCACCATAAAAGTTTTCTTTTCTTTAAACGTTCTGTGAACATTTACTCACTCCTCAGTCATGATGATAAAAAGAAATCAACAAAATCATTAGTATTAGGTGTATTTTGATAAGCTTCTGTTCCAACGTTACATTGATAGCAGGAAATCTTAGCAACAATTTTGTCACAGATACTATTAATATTATTCTGATCGATATTTATGTTAGCATCAGATACGGCAAAAACGGGAGCTTTCTTTTTAAAAGAATAATTTCCTAATAAAACTGTTCTTAACTGTTGAGAAGCAGTCACAGGTGAAAGTTTAGAAAACTCGAATTTACCTTTAGCATTAGTTACTTTAGGAAAGATAATGCTCTTACCTTGAGCTTCGGGAACTGAGTTAACTTGAAGTAGATCACAAAATTGAGAAGGACTAAGACTATATTTACCATTTTTTCTGATTTTAGGTACAATATTTCTTTTTTGTGCTTCATTTTTTGTGAAGTGTGAATCACAGAAACTAGATAATAAACGTTGCTTGAGATTCGGAAAATATTCAAATGTAGATGGTAAAATAGCAGCAATCGTGGGCATTCCTCGAAAGATAACTTTTTCGTTAGTAACAGATACCCAGACCCGATCATTAGAAAGATATTGGCTAAGTTTATGCCTCAAAGCATGAATCAATAAAGTGGTTTTTCCTGCTCCTTTCGCTCCTACCATAATGATGCCTTTTCCATTAATTGTAAAAGCAGAACCATGCAGGAAAAGTCCATTAGTGGGCAAACATTGATTCATAGCTAATTCACGAATAACCCGCATTAAAGCAAGGCGAGCTTGTCGATGATTATTGGGGGTCACCAGACAAATATTTTTGTTCTCTTGATTAATCAGATAAAAGGTCTTGAGTTTTTCTTCAAAGATAACTAAATCATGTTCCAAGGATTGCCAACGAGGAAGATAAACATCTTGACTATCCATTGCAAAGCATAAAAATTGTTGACTGTCGGGATAAGCTCCCTGTTTGAGCATTCTTTCGTATGTCTCACTATCCTCAATCAAAGTGACTTGACAATCATAGAAACCAGTATCAACGAGTTGAAATTGGGGACAGAGAAATTCTTCCAACCAGATATGAGTAACAGGGTCTGCGAGACTAACCTGTACTATTATTTCATTGTAACTATAGCATTTACTCTGACTATTCAATGTTCTCCTCAATAATTTGACATTACTTGACATTATCTTAACATTAAGACTATATTAACATATCATATAGTATCCACTATGAATAGGAATTACTAATTAGTATACTAGCTCTTATAAATTCAATACAGATTTATTGTCAAGGTGAATCAAATGTACTTAGAAAAAAATCAGTCTAAACTGATTTTAAAACATGAATGGACAACTTTACCCCCTGCTCGTCCTGTCACTCAAGATCATGTTAAAAATGCTAATCTCCGATTAGAGCTTCATGGTAAAGGTGGTCATCAGTTAAAAAAAAGCCATCATGATCATATCCCGAACGATCCCTTTTATCTGTGGTCGGGTGGCTGTCAGGAAAAATGGGCTGTTTCTTTTGAGAACAAAAATAATGACTGGAATTTCAATAACAGTTGTTTAACTGTGAGAACTTGGCAATCAGGAAATGCTGAGTTACATATTATTCTTAATTTGCTTAATTTTGGCTGGATCATTAGTGAAGTAGCCATCAAAGCTTCACAAACTTGGCAAATAACAAGTCTAATTTTGCCTGAACTTGTCTGGTATCCATTTGATATATCTAATATCAATTGGACTCGAAACAAATTATTAATTGATTTGAAGTCTGTCAAAGCCATTGGCTTTTCCGATTTGACAATTGGAGAATCGAGTGACAAGTGTAGTCGTTTAGATTATTTTGAAATCAAGAGGTTACAATTACATGAACAAAACTAAACAGGATTCCTCAACCATCGCAGTTACTAGCTACTTTAACCCTTTAAAATATCGTAGCAGAAAGCGTAACTATCTTTTTTTTAAAAATCAATTGTCGATTCCCTTACTAACCGTTGAATGGAGTCCCAATGGACAGTTCGATTTAACAGAAAAAGATGCCGATTTTTTGATCCAGTTAAGCTCAGGTGATTTGATGTGGCAAAAAGAAAGACTTTTGAATCTGGCCTTTTCCCAAGTCCCTGACCATTTTAAATATGTTGCTTGGTTAGATTCAGATATTGTTTTTCTTGATCAAGATTGGGTTAAAAAATCATAAGAACTGCTGCAAACTTGTTATGTTATTCAGCCCTTCTCAAGGATGTATTATTTAGGGCAGAAAATAACCAAAGAAATCTTAAAATCTCAAACGCTAAAGCCCACTTCTCAACTAACTAATCCTCTGTTTAAAAATCGTTATTCTTTTATTCATCAATATCAACAATTAGGTCAACAAGTCTTAGAAGATGATTTGAATTTGCGCTTTAAAAATAAAAATTCAAATAAGTTATTTCATCAACCTGCCTATGGATTTGCTTGGGTAGCAAGAAAAGATTTTATGAATCAATATCAGCTTTATGATCGTGCTATTTTAGGCGGTTCTGATATATTACTTGCCTATGCTTTAGTTAATGGGGTAAATATCTTAACAGAAACTTATCATTCTGTAGGTTGGGGTTTTTATACTCAGAATAAAACCTTTACCGATTGGTATCAAAATATTACTTCAATCACTCAGGATCAAGTCTCTTTTGTAGAAGGTTCTCTTGTCCATTTATTTCATGGAAATTTGGAAAATCGTCAGTATCTTTCTCGAATTAATGGGGCTTTAGAATATAACCTCAATTTAGACCGAGATATTGTCCATACTCAGGAAGGTTTATGGGAATTTCGTAAACAAGACACTAAAGCGAGTTTTAATAACTATTTTCATCGTTATCTAAAATCCAGACAGGAGGATGTAGGATGAATAAAAATAGTTTAATAGATTTTTTATTTATTTGATGATTAGATGGACGGGTAAAGACTATCCGACTACTCCTGATGAACTAATACCAAATCCGAGGTTAGTACCCTCTTTGTAGAGACGTTGATGCAACGTCTCTACGGGGTTTTTCAAGCGGATTGGGTATAACTTAGGCGTTTCAACCCAGTAGGTTGTCTGAAATAACCTAAAATTAATCAGGAAAGTAATCAAAATTTAAAATTTCTTCTTTAGTGAAAGGACAATCTAAGGGAAAAGTTTCTAAAGATAAACCTGTCTCAATCGCTGCTTTTTTTCTTGCTTTATAGTAAGCTTCGTCAAAAATTTCCTCGAAATATCGCTTTAAACTAGGACTGTGAAAAAAGTCATCATTCAATCTGTCTCTGTGTTCATCAATTGTTAATAACCAGCTATTACTTTGTTTCTCAGGTTGATATTTATATTTTAAAAGATGCCAAAGCAAGACAATTAAGTTACTTTTAACCGATTTTTTCTGGCTAATTCCCATATCTTGAATTTCCTCTATTAAATTATCAATATCCAAAGCGGATAATCGACCTTCTTTTAACAATTGAGTTGTCTTTTCTAACCAAAGATAATAATCTTGTTCGTAAAGAGTTGAATGGAATGTTTGAGTTTTCATAGCTTTTAAGATTGAGCAGAGATTCCTACGCTTACCTATTAATCCTAGCGCATAAGTAGAGGATAAACGTGAGTTCGACAGAACATAAAATCGATCGTTGAAGACTCACATCGTCAACTCGAAACCCTGATTCTTTCGTGGATAATGGCCGATGATGTTGGGTTTCGTTTCTCAACCCAACCTACGGGTTAACCTTGGATTTGGGATTAGTTAATGTTTTCAAGTACAACTTCCAAATCAAGATGAGTATAAGGTTTCCAGTATTTATCGTAATTTCTAGATACATACATTTCTGGTTTTTCTAATAGACTTAGAGGTTTATCACCCGAAAAATCAGGTGGAATTCCTGCTAGATCGTAACATTCAGCAAAAGAGTTAGGTTTGTTAGCGTAAGTGTAAAGAAATTCAAAATCTGTTGCTTTTAATCCTTCCTTTTTATCAATCATAAAATTACCTGGATGAAAATCAATTAGTGCATAGCCTAACCGATAAAAGAAATACAAAAATTTTATAGTTTGTTTAACAATTTCCCAAGGAATTTTTTGCTGGGAATAGGCTTTTAAACAAAGTGTATCTTCATAATAAGGGGTAATCAGAAAAGATTGACCATAATCTAATAAAGGGGGAATTTCACGGCGGATCTGACTAAATTTTTGATGAACAAGAAGTTCTCTTCTGAAAAATCGTTCACATCCAGGTTTAAAAGTTTTTTTAACAGCTAGGCTATTTTGATACTCAATTAACTCAACTTTTGAGCGTCTTTTCCATCCTGATGATAAATTCTTTTTAATCGGATAATCAGTCATAAAAGATTGTGATAGTTTTTGGATTTGTGCTTTGATTAAATCAATATTGACTGACTCAAGATAGTAAAGCAGTTCCCATGATTGTTGAGCATTATCTAAAGAATAGATAAACGGCTCATTTAGTCCAGATAAATCCTGACAATAACGATTAATTTTGTCGATGGTTAGAATGCGGATATTATCTAAAGTCGGATCATCTTGTTTTTGAACATCATTAGGAAAAATAGGCAAAAAATCATAAGCAATTAGCAAAAGTGCCGAGTCTTGACTTTTAAATTTTTCCCATTTAGTAAAATATTTAAGGGTTGCTATTGTTTCATAATTTAGCCATGTTTGTTCTAAAAGATCAAATCCTTGTTCAGCAATTAAATTAACTAACTGATCACTAATCTTTAATTGTCTGGCTTTTTCTTCAATACAAAAGATGATTAATTGTCCCATTTTGGTCTAATAAATAGTTATTGTTTAAATGAAAGTAATAAGTTTTGATGATTACCATCAACTCAATAGAGTTAGTTAACTTTACTATAATTAATCGAGGCAAGCAATAGTTATCCCTTATCTCCTTTCTTTCATTGATCTCCATTTTCCAGCCACTTGATCTGATTCGGTGATAATAATTCCCTCATTCGCCAATTATAATGCTCAAGATCATCTGTAGTCAGTACATCTTGCCATTGTTGGTTTTTACCACTATTGAAGAAAGAAGTCGCACTTTTAAATAAGGAATTACTCGAAGCTGATCTATATAAGCTTGCTTTCTTTCGCATTTCGGAAAAGCTTACGGATTGACCTATTTTCTCCAAGGTTTTGTCCGAAATATTGTTCATATTCAAGATAGTGGCGATTCGACCCACATTACCACTAATATTATGCTTCATGTCAGCGTAGTGGAAAAAGTGAAAATTTTTCAGATGTTTGTACTCCCAATAGCTCAGGAAATGCTGAATCAAAGCGGATAATGATCGCTGTTCACCCAATCCAGTTTCAAATGGAGCTTCTAACCAAGCTTGAAAACCCTTACGAGGATCTTTAGCTAGTTGAGGAATATCGGGTGGATTCCACATATTAAGCAGATGATTTCGCAACGAAAAATAGACATCTTTAGGATTGCGATACACGATCAGATACTGGCATCTGGAAAAATATGGTATCCCATCTAGAGGGGTATGGGTCTTAATAAAACGACGGTGTGTTTGTGATTCTAAAGCATCTATACAAACGTCCAACGCTCTGAGCTTGTTATCGAACCAAGGTGATAGATCGCTCAACTTTTCAGGAAAATCTGCTGTCTTAAATATCAAATTTGCACAAATAGCTTGAGTCCAAGTTGTACCACATTTGGGCGGAGTGCAAATGATAATATCACCTTCTCTGGCCTGAAATGAATCCCAACGTTTTGTATCTGTTAATGGACCAACGTATGTTGATACTCGCTTCGGAATTAAGTGGGCAACAGTTGAATTTTTTTCATTCATCATCTGCTTTGTAGTGGTTGTTAGAATATAGCGATTCGGTTAAATCTAGCTGATATAATAGCACTCCCCACACCTCCCACACTCTCTATTTCATCAACTTTTCAGGCTTAATCAAGTCAGTATTATTAATTAATAAATAAAGCTTACATAATCACTTAAATAAGTAGTTCAGATGATTGGAATCTTTGGCTGAATGGTTGAAGCGCTACTCTCATCCTCTGCACTCAAGCCCAAACTCGCTTTAGGTTGAGGCTAAACCCCGGTAACACTGTTTCCCCAGATAACCGACTGGGATTCTCCAGCACCTCCACTGCTTGTCCCAGACGGTAAATCTCCACTCGTTTATTTTTCGGGTCAATCAGCCAACCTAACTTTGCCCCATTCTCAATATATTCTTCCATCTTGGCTCGAAGGTCTTTGAGAGTATCGTTCTTAGAACGCAATTCCACCACAAAGTCGGGACACAAGGGAATGAAGCTATCCTGTTGCTCTGGGGTGAGCGCATCCCAACGGGCTTGGCTAACCCATGCTGCATCGGGGGAACGGTTTGCGCCATTAGGCAACTCAAATCCTGTGGAGGAGTCAAACGCTTCGCCAGGCTCATTCGTATTGCACCACCATACATAGATCTCCCCAGCAATGTTCCAATTGCGTTTTCCAGTGTTGCCGCCAGTGGGTGGATTCACGATCAGTTCTCCTGTTGCAGTCCGTTCAAGGTGTAGCTCACGGTTCGCTGCTGCCAGAGCCGCAAACTGTTCTGGTGTTACACGCAAAGCAATCTGATGGGGAAGTTGAAGCGATAAGGGTTTCAGAGGAGCTTGAACCATGATTGACCTCAAGAGTAAAAAGGGTAAAAGTGCGATCGCTTTTGAGATCTGCCTAGCGGTACGCTCTTTCTGCCAGAAATATGAGCTATCTTAAAGAGTCTAATTGAACAATTATAGTTTATTTGGCTCTTCTGAACTTAAGGTGATCAGCAAAACTTAATACATAGTTTAATCAGAATATTTCAGAAAATCAGGATCGAAATAGGATACTTTGGCATAAGGTTCCAGCGCTTCTAATACTTTAAGACCATAACTTCGTAAATTAGCTCGATTATCTAATAAAGCAACTACTCCCTGTGTTTCCCGTAATGGCATCACCGCCTGTTGTAATTGCTTTAAGGCAGTCGGTAATAAATAAGCACGAAACCAGTCCTTACGTTGACGTTTATAATAAGCTACTTGGCCAGCTACCAAAGGATTTTCTAAAGAGGGAATGGGTAAAGTTGCCATAATCAGAAGTTTAGGAGAAGGACAGCTTTCAGCATATTGATGCCAAAACTCCCAACTACAGAGTAAAATGCCTTGATTATCTGGTAATGATTTTTCTATTTTTACCATAGATCCCCATTGTGCTGCCAAAAACGTCCCTAATTGGGTTTGTAAGGGTAAGTCTTCTACCAAAATGACAATGGGTTGAGTCAAAGGTTGACACAAACTAATTAAATGATTGATCTCATCGGTTAATACCCCTTGAAAGGCTGCGGTATTGGGTAAGGGTAGCTTTTCAGGTAAATATAAGCGGATATATTCATTTTGACGACTTGGTGCAAATTTTAAACATAAAATATCCTGTCTGGTTAACCCCATTGTTGCTTGATATAACTTTGCTTCTTTGGTTTGATCTAAAAATCCTCCGATGAGGACAAAAGGTTGTTGCGGCCATAGGGGTTGTAAAAATGAGCCAATTTCAATGGGTTGACAAAATAAAGTAAATGATACTTGTTCTCTTTGTAATTGTACCCAAGTTAAGGAAGCGTCTGGGGATAATGTCTCATAAAAGTGACGAAAGTTAGAGTTAAATGCCTGTTGATCCTCTAAAATTATCTGTAATTCTTTTAATAACCCTAATTCATCTTGATCGAGTAAGTAACAATGGTAAGGATTGGGGGGATGAGTAAAAAGAGATTTGGTTAATTTAATGCGAATTTGTCTTATTTTTTCAGCTAGAGTAGGATTTTGACCCATTAATCCATCCCAGTCATAGGGAGTGAGACAAACCTTTAAGACTGTCTTTGTCCAATCCCCTAAATCTTCCGCTTGATCAATTAAAGTAGGACAAGAAAAGGTAGTGGAGTCAGATAAGCGATCGCTTAACCAAGTTTCAGGAGAAAGCATTAATAAGCCTCGGCAGTCTCCAGCTAAAAAATCAGAGGTATTAGTCAGTATTGGCTGATCAATCTCTAACCATTCCTGCAATTTAGGAATTTCAATATTTAATAATCGGTTTTGAAGCGCCGACGGTGCAACTAATATTAAGGGTTGATCACTTAGTAAAGCGGGTGTAAGATAACTATAGCTGTAACAAGAAACCGTACTTCCTGTTTGAATTAAAGCAGAACGATGTAATCGTAACGCCCTAGAAACTAGGCGTGCCATTGTTAAATGATGGGTCCACATTGGTTGTGGTTGTTCTCGCAAAAATCCCCGAAGTTTAGTATGTACTTTGGCCTCTAACATGGTTAAACAAGACTCAGATTTGCTCTATTTTAACCTTTGTGTCAAGTAGGCTTTTAAATGATAGAGGTGCTTATGAAAATTATTTTGTTAGGAAATGCAGGTGCAGGTAAAAGTACGATGGCAAAAGGGCTGATGGGGGATCAAGCGATCGCTTATCTCTCCCTAGATGAGATTGCTTGGAATGCCAATATCAAACGTAAACCTCTGACGGAGAGTGCTGCACTTCTAAGCGCATTCATCAATCAGCATGATCACTGGATTATTGAAGGTTGCTATGGTGATCTTGTAGAAGTAGCGCTTCCCTACTGCGATGAACTCAGGTTTTTGAATCCAGGGGTAGAAGTTTGTCTTGCCCACTGTCGTCAACGCCCTTGGGAGCCTGAAAAGTTTGCCTCAGCCGAAGAACAACAAGCAATGCTGGATAATTTGATTGATTGGGTGAAAGAGTACGAACATCGCCAGGATGAATTTGGCTTGCAACGTCATCGGGCAATCTATGAGACATTTAGGGGTAAAAAGCGAGAATATCTTAGAGTCGTGGACTATGAATCTAATCAAGAATTGTAACGCTCTCTACTAGAATTCTACTGAGTTATTTTTCCTAATTAATTACCACAATTCAGTAATATCTCGGTCGTAAAAAGCCAATGGGTTCATTTAACTTAGTAACTGTTTATCTTCTTAATGTCTCGCAATATTTCTTAACCCCAAAATATCAGGAGGTCATCTACCATGTTATCCCAGTTAGCCGATCTGAGTCGTCAAGCAGATGGGCGATACGCCACCAAAGCTGAACTAAATTTTCTCAAAAGCTGGCTTGAGCAGAAAACGTTACGTCAAAGCGCTTATGAAAAGGTTGTTAAAGCTGAAGAAATGATTCTGGATGAGGTAGAGGAAGCAATGAAACAGCAAAATCCTCAAATCTTCAACCAAGATGGACGTGATTGTACTGCTATTTGTCGTAGAGATCGACAGTATGTTTTACGTTACATTATGGCGGCTGTTCTCTTCAATGATTTAGATCGATTACGTGAAGGTTTTTTAATCTGGCAAGGTGGAATTGTTAGATGTTTTAGTCATCATGAAGCTGCAGGGCTGACTTGCAAAGTATTACCTAAAGTCTTGGGTGAGCATCTAGAAACGGATGAGCTTAATCTCATTTTACCTGCTATTCGGTTAGCTCACACACATTACAAAAATTAGGATCACAACGAGCAAAGCAACTATCAAATCCTCCTTCTATTAACCACAAGATCATTAATAATTATCATGCACAAAAGTTTAGAAGCACTGATTCAAAAAGCAGAAGATCACTATCTACAAGAGGCAGAAATATCGGTCTTTTCTCAAGAAGTAGAATCTCTCAAAGTACGATTAGAACTCTATCAGTGGCTACAAGAACGAGAAATTACTATCTTTCAGCCAATTGCCACTGAACTAGGACAAGAGAATACTTACCCTCAAAAGACCTTAGAAAAAGCTCTAAAACATTGGATTGGTGTGTTAAGATATGGGGCAATGGCTATGCTGTTAAACAATCCAGAATTTTTACAGCACCGACTTCTTGAATGGCTTGCTCCCACCATGAATGCTCGTCAAAGACAAGCGGTAGAATTAGCCATCTATGAAGCATTGAAAGATAGTTTGACTCAATTACTCGATGATGAGCAGCTATCACTTATTATGCCTTTTGTCAATCAAGCTGCTGCTTGTTTATCCCTAAATTCACAAGAAGAAAAAGTGAAGGAGATAACAAAAGTAAGCATAGTAGAAGAAGCTGCATAAAGACTAAGGAAAAGGGATTTGGGCTCAGGTGTTGTTGTTGGTCTTTAGCCCTTAATTCTCCCTAATGGACTGTCTCAGCTAATTTAGTGCATTAGGTAGGATGGGCTTCGCCCATTAAATCATAGAATTAAAGCCTAGTTAATTCAGGTTAAATTTTGCCGAGGATTAAAGGTTTCTAATTCCCTAATTTTACGATAACATTCTAATTCTTCTTCTGTTGGATTCGGTGGCATAACAATGAGAATTTCTACAAGTTGATCCCCTCTTACTCCATTACCATCAGGATAGCCCTTATTGGCTAATCTCAAGCGCTGTCCCCCTTTTACCCCAGCAGGAACGGTCATTTTTACCAAACCATCAATAGTCGGAACTTGAATGGATTCTCCTAATACTGCTTCACTGGGAGTCAAAGGAATACGACAAAAGAGATCATTGCCTTGTAAATCAAAGAAGGGATGGGGTGATACCATCATTTTAAGATACAAATCCCCCCCTTCAATTCCTTGACCCTTGAGGCGAATACGCTGGCCATTCCGCATTCCAGGGCGAATATCTACTTCAAGCGATCGCCCATCTTCTAGTCTAATCCTCTCTCGTCCTCCCTGATAGGCTTTATCAAAAGGAAGGTTTAACTTAGCTTCCACATCCCGACGACGGGGGGGAGTCGCAACCCTTGTTCGTTTAGTGGTCCCTGGCACAAAATCTTGAAATTTCCACGTTTCTGGATTAGGACGGGTTTTATTACTATTCCCATTCCCATTGCTACTACGGGGAATTCTCTCTTTAGAACGAGGATTAAACCGTTTACTCTTGCCAAAAAAGCGTTGCTCAAAGTCAAGGCGCTTGCTTTCATCAGAGAGAACGTCATAGGCTTCGTTAATATCTTTGAACTTTTCTTCAGCGCTCTGATCTCCCGGATTAACATCAGGATGGTACTGTCGCGCCAGTCGTCTGAAGCTTTTTTTTATTTCCTCATTAGTTGCGTCCCTAGAAACGCCTAATATTTCGTAGTAATTCCGAAGTTGCACCATAAAAATAGATCAATAATAAAGACTAACAGTTGACATCCACCCCAGCCTAAAGGCGTGGGTATTCCTACTAGAACAAACTTAATTGCTTGTACTCTTGGTGGGTTGACGCTTCACTGGAAACAGCTACCTGAGTGGTAGTCTTACGCTTCCTCCGACATCCGTTTTCAGTGTCCGATTGCCCACCGGCCACTTTAAGAATGATTAAAGTCAGCAAAGAGGTCGCCCTCTCTGCTGCTCTACAAAACGGAACGTGAACCTTTCGATTCATTCCGCTCCTCAACTACACGGGTTTGTCATTCCTACGTCATTACCAACATATCCTCTATCCAGATATAGTTCTCTGGTAAGGGTGGCTTTGGCTTGACACTATTCCAGTCAGATTTGTTGCCTAGACTGCCATCACTGGCTGTCTTTTCATCGTGGCAATGTCGATGAAGAAGTTGGAGGTTATTGTAACTATTATTTCCCCCTAAAGATTTAGGGGTGATGTGGTCTATCTCCATTAAATCCCCATCTTTGAAAAAGTGTCCACAGTAGGTACATTTCCCTTTTTGCTTTTTCAACAGTTTTGATATTCCTGTTGGCATTTCAGGGTGAGTTCCCATTCTTGAACTCCAATAAACTAAGTTTCCGTCATAAGGTGAGGCATTTCCTTTGACTTTTACATAGCGTATAATCTTTGTTTCGCTATGTTCATACAACTTGAGAGGATTATTATTATTTTCTCCTCTGGTTGCGAAAGCCCAGTTATTGCCACCTATCGAGTGAAAGTATCTTTTGACAGTCCACTTTCTTCCTTTGTTTCGGTGGCGTTTTATTCCCCATTTAAGGAGCTTGTATTTTACTAAGCCCTTTAATTTGTCAAATACTTCTTGACTAACTACAGTTGAATAGTAGTTACACCATCCTCTTATCACAGGATTTAACCTTTTGATAAGTTCAGCTTGGGATAAACCTTTGCTGGTGTTAATGATGCGTTTTAATTCCCTGTAGTGTGTCTTTTGACTTTCTTTACTGGGGGTTATTATTGTTTTGAATCCAAGTAAATTACCTCTGACTTTCCCTGACGAGTATTTACCGACGGGAAATTGTCTGATGTTAAACCCTAAAAAGTCAAATCCAGCCTTTTCGCTGTCATATTCTCTTAGTGTGTGGGCTATTCTTGTTTTACTTGGTTTCAACTCAAGTCCGATGTTTTGTAACCATCCCTCAATCTCCTTTTTGATCAGGAGAATTACCTCTAGGTTTTCATGCAGTACAACAAAGTCATCTGCATATCGGATTAGGGTAATTGATTTTAATTTGTCCCTAACACCTAATTGTGTTCCGTCCTTACGTTTCATGTCGAACGAAGGTGCTAAGTTCATAACCAGTTTTTCTAACCCATGTAGTGCTATATTTGCCAGTAAAGGCGATAACACTCCACCTTGTGGCGTACCATCTGAGGTTGGGAATAACTGCTTGTCGTCTATGACACCTGCTTTTAACCATGATTTGATTTGTTTGCTCATGGTGGAGTAGGTGTTTAGTTTTTCTAGCAGTTTTTGATGGTCAATGCGGTCAAAGCATTTAGCAATGTCCGCATCAAGGACATATTTTGCCTTTTTGTTGATGGCTAAAAATATCCCTGCTATAGCATCGTGGCATGAGCGTCCTACTCTAAATCCGTAGCTGTTTGGCTCGAATTTGGCTTCCCATTCTGGTTCTAGTACCAGTTTAGCTAGTGCTTGTAAGGCACGGTCTTTCATGGTAGGTATTCCTAGAGGTCGTTTTTCGCCGTTAGGTTTAGGTATCCATACTCGGCGTGTGGGTTTGACCTTTGTTCCCAAGTTTAGTTCATTCATTAGGATTAACCGTTGCTTTGGGGTCAGAGATTTAACTCCATCCACTCCTGCGGTTTTCTTTCCTCGATTATCTTGGGTCACTCTACGCACCGAAGTCGCTTTAGCACTGTAGGACTTTAACAATAGTTTTTGGAGTCTGTGAACCTTCTTGACATCTCCACAACTAGACGCTCTGAAAATTCGTTTTTGTAACTTAAAAACCTGACGTTCAACCTTTTTCCAGTTGATGTCTTGCCAAGTCTTCCATTTATCCATCTGTTGAACAGTGGTCATAACTTTTCCATCACTACTTACAACTTTTCATTCCGTATAATCGTGAGTCCGTCTGCATATCCTATTCATTACAAATAGGCGTTGGCTTCTGACTCAATCTCTCTCCACTATTACCTGTTGTATTACAGAGTTTTCGTCTTGGCTGACTACTCTTAGTTTTCGACCATAACTAGAGAGTAATAGTAGGGTTACTTCGTTCCTCATAACCTTTGGTTTGTTTCCTATAGGATGTCATCTCTTTACCGAGTTTTTGGGTAACGCTTGGTATATCGACAAAAACTCTTATACCACCCTGTACTATTGACCTTTTGGTACTGGCAGTGTATCAGCCTTATTTCACTGCTTCGCCATAACGGTAATTCAGACAATGACTTAACTTAACGTTATCCATAGAAACTTGCTCACGGTTGACTTATTTAGGTTGTAAGTCGCTGTTTCCGCTCGATTCCCTGCTTTACGGATTGATGTCTAGTCGCTACCGTAAGGGCGTTTGGTGTCATTCCTGCGTCTGGAAGGTAAGACTTGGGTTTTCTAGGGTACTAACCCTCACTTACAAGGTTATGAAGTTGTCATCTGTTGAGGATTAAAAGTGCGTACTCAACCCATTAGGGGTTACTCAACAGAAGCCAGCCATCCCCCTATCTCTAGGTTTCGACTGAACGAATCGCACTTATTGCTGGCGTTAATGTCACGGTCATGTTT
>JBFRWQ010000119.1:0-6046 GCA_051439665.1 Microcystaceae cyanobacterium
TATTTGGTCTGAGAAGATTGAGACGGCTGATCTTGTTCAAAAATGACTTGTTTGGGTTGTTGAGGATTTTTAACACTTTCTCGCCATCTTTTTTCCCACCAATAAACCCGTTGTAAATCAAATTCGCCACGGGGGAACTTACGGAAAAAATGGACAGTTTTCGGATAATAGGGTTCTAGCGCTGCAAAGATGGAGGGTTGATCTTGATCAATTTTAGGAGGTTCAGGGTAAGTGGGGGGAAACTGATCTTTTAATCCTTGTTGTAACGATTGAATAACTGTTTTTTCTGAGGTTAGGGGATCATTTCCCCAGCGAAAAATCTTTAAATAGGTGGTACGCATCACCGACCATGTGAAAATGGATAATTCTCCCTCCGTTGCCTTGATTTGCCAACGAAAACCCGTTGCAGTGATGATTTTTTGTCCAATGGGAGATTGCCACCCATGCTGTAACCATTGGCGAACACTTGCTACGTCAGGGGTTGGTACTTCTAGATAGAGGATTTCTTTAAGGTTCATGATCGGTCAATACTAAAATTTCCCTAAAAATACAGGGGCGGAATCTATAAAAACAAGCTACACTCCCTAATATTAAATCCTTATTGACACTTAACAAAAGTTAACTTTATACCTTATCATTGACCATTGAACCTTTAACAGTATTAATGAATTAATTATGCACTACCCAATCCCTGTCAAAGCCGAAGAGATTATCGCCCTGCGACACAAACCTGTAGATGAAGAAATGGTGGCGGTAGCGATCGCAGGGGTGGTTAAAATCGCTCGTTCTCAGGGGCGATCGCTAGATGAGCTAACGGCTGAGGTATTAGAAGACGATTTAATCCTCGATGCAGTACAAAGGGGCTGGTTAAGCCAAATTGTGACCCAAGCCTGGTATAGTCTTCCGTAAAAAATACTTAGAGTTTAAGTAGAGAAAAAATTTTTTCCTAAAATTCTGTACAGAATGTAAGAAAGTCTGTCATAATCAATGAAGGCAACTATTGTGCTGAGTTGATTGTTCATTTTCAATCGCCGTCAACAAATTATATGTTAAAAGGTTTTATTCAATTTGAGCTATAGAAGTCTGGCAACTTTGATATCAAAGGCCAATTTTGCAATGGATAGGAATCGAATTATGTCGGAAATTCACAGTCAGGTAATTTCTGAACATGGCTTGATTGCATCTAAGCAAGAGAGACCTGGAGCTTTTTATTGCCCAAAACAGTTTTTTTACTTTTTCTTAGTCCATATTAACCTCTGGAGGAATAACCATGTCAGTCCGCTTATACGTGGGTAATTTACCCAAAGAACCCATTGAACGTGATTCTTTACAGAATGTCTTTGCTGAAGGAGAAGCAGAAAACGCTTCTGTCATTTCGACCAAGATCATTAAGGATCGCAAAACAGGGAAGTGTCGAGGCTTTGCTTTTGTCACTGTCAACAGCGAAGAAGAGGCCGACAAATTCATCGAAGATTACAACGGAAAACCCTTTATGGAAGCTGCTCTTCGTATTGAAAGAGCGCAACCAAGAACGAAAGGAAAATCGAAAGAGGAAGAAGAAAAACCTACTGAGGGTAATGCTGCACCTAAAGAGAATCGCAAGAAAGGTGGCGCTGGAAAAGCGAAAACCCGTGGTGGGAAAAATAACAGTAAACAGCCTGAATCGATTCAACCTGATCCTCGTTGGGCTTCACAGTTGGCAGAAATCAAAGAGAGGTTGGCAGCTTCTAACAATTAGTTTAAATTGTATTTCGTAAGCGCTAGGGTGATTTTTTTCACCTTAGCTTTGTTGTGTTGATGGTGAATTGATACAGGCAAGATGCCTGTTCTACTGTTGAATAATGATTTAGAATGGCTATTAAACTAGAAATAGTTGTGTTGATGGTGAATTGATACAGGCAAGATGCCTGTTCTACTGTTGACTAATGATGTTTAATAGCTATTAAACTAGAAATATTATGTTAATCACTGAGCAAACAACTATCACACTAGCTAATCGGGTTATTTTACACAATATTAGTTGGCAACAATTCAATAATTTATTAAAAGACTTAGGAAATAGTCGTTCGGCTAGATTGACTTATGATCGAGGAACATTAGAAATTATGACTCCTTTACCAGAACATGAGTATTTAAAAGAAAGAATTAGCGATACGATTAAGGATGCTGCTGAGATATTAGATTTAGACTGTGAGTGCTTAGGTTCGACTACCTGGAAACGAGAAATTAAACAAGCAGGGGTTGAGCCAGATAATTGTTTCTACTTCCAAAATGAACCCCTCATTCGAGGAAAATTAACCTTTGACTTGAATCAAGATCCCCCACCTGATTTAGCCCTAGAGATTGATGTAACGAGCAAATCTTTAGAGCGCTTGCCAATTTACGCTCGTTTAGGTGTTCCTGAAATATGGTGTTATGATTCGGGCAACCTCAAAATTTGCCAATTAGAGGGAGAAAATTATGTCGAAACCGAAAAGAGTTTGATTTTCCCCAATCTTAACCTGAAAGAAATTCCTACCTTAATCGAATCCTATCGTCAGTTAGGAAGACGGGCGTTTAGAAAAGGGCTTAGGGAATGGTTAGAGAAACAGATCTAGGGAAGTGTGGGAAGTTTACCAGAGATAATAGAGGGTAGAATCCCAAATCAGACTTCTAAAAACTAGAGTAGTACAAAATAAGGTGTTTGAAATTAAAAAAACTTTAAAAAAGCGTCATAGCTTACTCTTAGCCTCCTGCATCCTGCCTTAACTCACATTTAAAGGGGGTACTAACCTTGGATTTGGTATAAGATTACCTCAAAAAAGAGTAATTCAGAATCAGGTTGATAGAATATAATAGAGATTATTGGTAAATATCTTAATACTCAAGAAATGAATAAAATTGATTTAGTAACTGAAAAAATGCAATTTTTATCCCCTCATCAACAGGATCAGGTGGTAGATTTTGTGGAGTTTTTAATCGCCAAATATAAGCCAGAAAATTCTCGAAAATCGGCTGAACAAAGAGCTATCGAACGAATGAAGGATCTTGATGATCCTGATAATTCTGATAAATGGGAAACCGTTATCGATATTGATGATGAAATTGATGTTGAATCTAGTTTGGAGAATTTAAGAAAACGTGGGTACAAAATCAAGGTATCAAGTCAAAGTCAATCATCTTGTTAGGGAGCAAGATTTACCCTTATTACCTGAAACCTTAAGGAAAGATTTTGAGGATTTTTGTAATTCTATTTTTATCGAAGATCCTTATGAGTGTTTTGGTTTAGATAATCATACCCTCAAGGGGGATTTAAGGGGATATCGAGCGTTAGAAATTGATGATAATGGGGTTAGTTATCGTTTAGTTTATCGTATTTATGAAAAACCGACTCCTAAACGGGTTTTTATTCTCAGTTTTGCCGAACATGATCTGGCTTATGAAAAAGCTAAGGAGAGAAATCAATAAAGCCCTACACCAAGCTCGGTGTTTGACAGTAGGGATCTCAGCAAACCCTTTCACAGCCTACTCCCACACTTCCCACACTCCCCAAATTTCAACAGACCTATTGACTAATTGCCAAATTGGTGTAAGCTACAGTTTAATTGTTATCATTAATCATAAAGCCCGTTACCCTATAGTTTTAATTTGCTGTTTTATCGGAGTGAGGAAGTAAAATCATCGTGTCATCAAGTATTGTTGACGGTAAGGCTAAAAGAAGACGGAGAAGACGGAAACCTAAGTCTTCTAAGTCTCCATCGTTCGTTGGCGGCGTTTGTAAGTCGGCAGTAGGGACGATTCTCGGTCTATCTATGCTAGGTAGCGCTGTAGTGGGGGGTGGATTGGTAGGGTTAGCGATTAGTTTTCGCAACTTACCTGATGTCCGTCTTCTCGATTCCTACGCTCCTCCAGAAACTAGCTACATCTACGATATCAAAGGAAAGCTTCTCAATCGTCTCCACGGGGAAGCTAACCGAGAAGTGGTTCGGGTAGAAGATGTATCGCCTGAGCTTAAGCGGGCTGTGTTGGCGATCGAAGATAGTAATTTCTACAATCACAACGGAATTAATATTAATAGTGTGGGTCGGGCTTTCCTCACTAATATTCAAAGTGGGGGGGTGGTAGAAGGAGCATCTACCCTGACGATGCAGCTGACTAAGAATGTTTTTCTCTCCCATGAACGGACAGTGACTCGTAAGTTAGCGGAAGCGGTACTGTCGATTCGTATGGAACAGGTTTTTGAGAAGGATGAAATATTAGAAATGTACCTCAATAATATCTATTGGGGTCACAATAATTATGGGGTACAAACGGCGGCTGAAACCTTTTTTGTCAAACCTGCTTCTGAGTTGAATTTAGCAGAAGCGGCAATGATGGCAGGGATCATTCAAGCGCCCGAAGTATATAGCCCTCTTAACGATTATCCCAGAGCGAAAGCCCGTCAAGCAGTGGTCTTAGATCGGATGGCCTATTTGGGCTGGATTACTCGCCAGGAAGCAGAAGAAGCGAAAAGGACTCCTCTGTTGGTGGGAACAAAAACGGCATGGCGACGCAGTAAACTGCCTTATGTGACTGATACGGTAGAAGCGGAAATTATTCGGCGCTTTGGCAGGGAAACCCTACTTAAAGGGGGAATGCGGATTCAAACCACGGTTGATCTTGATATGCAAAAGGCAGCCGAAGAGACAGCTAAACGGGGCTATCAACGGTTAAGGGGTCAAGGTGTACGGGCTAAGGACTTACAATTAGCGATCGTGGCCGTTGATCCCCGTACCCACTTTATTAAAGCCATTGTAGGGGGAGTTGACTATCAAAAGAGCCAATTAAACCGAGCCGTTCAATCTCGTCGTCAACCAGGCTCTTCCTTTAAGCCTTTTGTCTATTACGCAGCCTTTGCCAGTGGTGACTATTCACCGACTACCAGTCTTATTGATAAACCTGTTCGCTATCGAGATGGCAATAAGTACTATACTCCGAAAAACTATGGGGGGGGACATTCAGGGGAGATGTCTTTACAAAGCGCTCTGATTACTTCTGCCAATATTCCTGCTGTGGTGGTGGGGCAAAAGATAGGCTTAGAGAAAGTGGTGGAAGTGTGTCGTCGCTTAGGCTTTAGCAGTCCCATTATTCCTGTTATCTCTTTACCGTTGGGGTCAGTGGATGTAACACCTTTAGAAATGGCAGGGAGCTATGCCACATTTGCTAGTAATGGTTGGCACTCTGACCCCACTATTATGATTAGAATCACCGATAGTCGGGGTAACGTTCTCTTAGACAATACCCCTAAACCTCAATTAGTACTTGATCCCTGGTCATCCGCCACCTTAACCACAGTTCTACAAGGTGTGATTAGAAGTGGTACAGGACGGGCTGCTGATATTGGTCGTCCTGCTGCCGGAAAAACAGGAACAACGGATAATGAGCGTAATGTTTGGTTTGTGGGCTATGTTCCCCAGTTATCGACTGCTGTGTGGGTAGGAGATGACCAAAACCGTTATTTAGGCAAAGGGGTATCAGGGGGAAGTCATGCTGCTCCTATTTGGCGTGATTTTATGACTCAAGCGCTGAAGAATGAGCCTGTTTTACAGTTTCATGCTGCTTCTAAGTTCCCCCGTCCTAAGCCTAGTAAGAAGAAGTAGAGTAGTTAACTTATAACAACCGCCCTGCCATAAATTGCTATTGGCTAATATATGTCGTTATCTAAAGATAACTGGGAAAGTTTTCGGTGAAATATTCTAGTTCAATTTATTGAACTTTATTTATTAGCCTGGAAATTCATTTCAAGGCGGGTGAGATTGGGAACTGCAAGATCTCAGTCATGTTATTAGAGATGGTTTCAGGGTGTAAAATACCTAACAACTGGCGTTAGGATCAACCATAACAACCGCACTGCAATCAATTGACAGGGCTAATAGGGTACGTTATCTAAAGATAACTATTAATCGGTAAAGCATTCTAGTTCAATTTATTGAACGTTACTTATTAGCCTGGAAATTCATTTCAAGGCGGGTGAGATTGGGAACTGCAAGATCTCAGTCATGTTATTAGAGATGGTTTCAGGGTGTAA
>JBFRWQ010000120.1:0-3799 GCA_051439665.1 Microcystaceae cyanobacterium
AAGCCACCCCCTCCACCAAAGGTAATTGCCCCAATACCACTAATTCCAATACCATTAACACCTGCAACTGCCCCTCGATTGGCTAAAAATTCCCCATCCTTGCTGTTAATATTGACGGGAGGTAAATCAGTCATCTCTGCTTTATTACCACCAAAACTGATGCCATTAACCCCTGTAATTGCCCCCCGATTAACATAGAAACGTCCACCCATTTGTTGAATCGTATTTTGAGGATTCTCATTCCCGTTAGATTCGATTATACTTCCCTCGCCACCCACCGCTTGATTATTAGTAAACACGACATTGACTAAATCAACTTTTCCCCCTTCCATTAATAATCCTCCTCCTATGCCTGCACTTCCCCCCTGTCCATTATTTCCGCTTCTTCCTTGGGCTAGTCCATTGATAATATTAAGATTTTTAAGGGTAACATTTCCGTTACGAATAGCAAAGACACGATGACGATGATTACCACTAATAATAGTGGCTGGATTCCCCTGAATGACCAGATCGCTTTCAATAATAGGTAAGCTAGTATTAAGGGTGATTGTTTCCCTCATTTTACTTAAATCAATCAGCACTTGACCAGAGGTTGAGTTAGCTTGATGAATTGCCCATCTTAATGTACCGTACTCATCATTATCTTGATTAGAAAAGACATAGATTTTGGGCGCTTCTAGTTGATTTAAAAATAAGGGAGATGCGTCTAAATTTTTAAGATTGAGTGTTAGTAATAAGATTGTTATACTTAGGGTTTGAATAATACCTTTTAGGAATTTTAAATACTGTGTAGTCATCATAAAAATCGGCTTAATGGTTATTTATAGTGGTACAGGCATCTTGCCTGTGACAAACTAGAAGCTTGTGTTACTACCAATTGATTAACTAGATAAGAATCAAATAGTGGTATAGGCATCTTGCCTGTGACAAGCTAGAAGCTTGTCCTACTATAAACCCATCCTACTCAAATTGATTAATTTGATAATAGTTACTAGGATCATAAGGATCATCAGAAACAACCTTATGATCAGGTTTATCAACATAACTATCTTGAATCCAACCCTCAATCTTCGGCGCTTTAACCAAGCGAATATGATCCCAACCCTCTCCATTATTACTATAAGCTTGCTCTAAAACTATCACTTTTTCTCCTACGTTACCCGTCCCGATTTCAGCCTGTTCCAAATTAGGTTGAGGATATATCTTGAGAGTAGAACTATCAGAAGAAATAAGCGCTCCTTCAAGAAAGGCAAAGACAGGAGTAGAAACAATCATATACACTCCCAAAAGAAAAGTTAAATGTAAAATCAAATTCATCGTTTATGTCCTAATAACTCAAAGAAAAATCTCGGCAAACCCTTAACCTTATTGTTTACCGAGAATGAGAGCATCAAATGTTAGCTTTGGCCAAACTTCTGAACTTCTTGTTTGAAGGCATCTTGCGCTTGTTGAAATCCTTCATACAATTGATCCATTGCTTGTTCGTATTGTTCCTGTGCCTGTGTTAAGCCTTGGTTTAACTGTTCTAATCCTTGTTTGTACTGATCTTGGGCTTGATCTAATGCTTGTTTAGATTGTTGTACACCAGAGGTATATTGTTCTTGGGACTGTTGAAACGTTTGATTAACTTGGTCAAAATATTGAGAGTCTTGTGAAGATGCCATTGCCATATTAGGCATCACGGTAATACTTAAAATAACTGTCAAAATGAGACTAAACAAGGTACGAAGTTTCATAAAAGATACTCCTAGTGAGAATAACCTTAGACATTATACATCCTCTCTTAATATGACTCAAAAGATTTAGTATTTATTTAACGATTAGGTTATGTAAACATTAAGAAAATCTAAAATTAATCTAATTTTTTCAAATTGGTAAAACAGACTACAGTAGATCCTAAAAATCTATCAATAGTATAGATTGTCTATTTATATTCTTTAACAAATACCACTATTAGATTATGGATGTTAATCAAGATCCCCTCCTTGAGGAAGAGGGTTCTGCTGATGAAAGTGGGCTGATTTACGGACTCAATGATAATCCTCCCTTTGTTGAAGGTTTATTTGTCGCTGTACAGCACGTTATGGCAATTTTTGTGCCTATTGTTACCCCTCCCCTAATTATATGTGGTGCAATTGGAGTTGACCCCACCAATACAGCAATTATTGTCGGAATGTCCTTGGCAATTTCGGGGGTTGCCACCTTTATTCAAGCCCATACCATTGGACCGGTTGGCACAGGGTTATTAAGTATTCAAGGAACCAGTTTTTCTTTTGTTGGACCGATTATCGCCGTCGGGTTAGGGGCAGTCGATAATGGAAAATCAGTGGAAGAAGCGCTGGGTTTAATTTTCGGCTTGTGCTTTTTTGGTGCATTACTAGAAATTATTTTAAGTCGCTTTTTAGATGTTGCCCAAAGAATTATTACTCCCGTTGTAACTGGGGTTGTTGTTTTACTGATTGGTACAACTTTAATTAAAGTTGGAATCACTGATATGGCAGGTGGCTATGCAGCGATGGACTCTGGTGAGTTTGGTAGTCCGAGAAATTGGAGTGTAGCCTTAATCGTCCTATTCGTAATTGCTTTTTCCAGTGTGAGTTCAAATCGTTATCTAAGAATGGGGTCTATTGTTCTTGGTTTGATCGTAGGATACATCAACTCTTTAGCGCTGGGAATGGTTGACTTTAGCGCCTTAGAAGGACTTCCCCTTATTAACCTACCCATACCCTTTCGCTTTGGTTTAGGCTTTAGCTTTACCGCTTTTATCCCCTTTGCTGTCATTTATGTCGCCACTGCCATTGAATGTATTGGTGATATTACCGCAACCTCAATGGTGACTCAAGAACCCATTAAAGGGGGTAAGTATTTTAAGCGCTTGAAAGCAGGAATTTTAGGAGATGGAGTTAACTCCTGGTTAGCTTCTATTTTCACTACTTTTCCCAACACAACGATGAGTCAAAATAATGGTTTAATTTCTTTAACGGGTGTGGGAAGTCGTTACATCGGTTATTATCTAGCGGTTATTCTCCTTCTGTTAGGACTATTACCCATTGTGGGAGGGGCATTAAATACCATTCCTAAACCTGTTTTAGGGGGAGCAACTATTGTCATGTTTGGTACAGTTGCTGTGGCAGGATTAAACATTTTGCGGAATGTAGAAATGGATAGTCGTTCAACCATTATTGTTGCCATTTCCTTAGCCATTGGTTTAGGCGTAACCTTTGCCCCAGATTCCTTAGCCAAAATGCCCCAAATTATCAAAGATGTCTTTTCTTCTGGTATTGCTGCTGGCGCAATTACGGCCTTATTGCTAAACTTAATTATGCCTGGCAGAAATGCCTAATACAAGCATTTTCTCAGTCAATTAATCCTCTTATTAGTGTGGTGTGAGTAACATGAAATTTCGTCCTTTAACCGCTCAATTTTTGTTAGGGATAACAACCCTTTTGGTAGGTGTAGCTAATGTTAGCGCTCAAGCCAAACCACCAGCGCTTAATATCCCCTCGATAGCGGAATTATCTAATTCTTCCCCCTCTCAAAGTTCCTTCAGTAGTCCTTTGGATGAAGTTAAAAGAAGACAGCGCTCTAAATATCTCAATTCTGAGTTCAATTCCCTAAATCAAGTGACCAATATTTCTGAGTTACGAGATGTTGAACCGACAGAATGGGCTTATGAAGCGCTCAGAAGCCTTGTGGAACGATATGGCTGTATCGTAGGTTATCCTGACCGTACTTTTAGAGGGAATCGTGCTTTAACCCGTTGGGAATTCGCTGCTGGATTGAATGCCTGTTTAAACAC
>JBFRWQ010000121.1:0-4333 GCA_051439665.1 Microcystaceae cyanobacterium
TATCAATACTGCGGGGGTAGGTGTAATTCCTTCGGGCGTTTCTATTTCCGCCCAAAATCTCCAACCAGGGGATGCCGTTATTGTAAATGGTTATCTTGGAGACCACGGAGCAGCTATTACGATCGCCCGTGGAGATTTAGCTTTAGCAACGGAAGTGGAAAGCGATACTCAAGCATTGAATGGTTTGGTGGATACTATTCTGGATGTTTGTCCGGAAGTTAGGGCGATGCGAGATGCTACCCGTGGCGGTATGGCAACAGTATTAAATGAATTTGCCATGAGTTCGGAAGTAGGGATACGACTTTTTGAATCTTCTCTTCCAGTGCGGGAGGAGGTGCAGGGAGTCTGTGAAATTCTTGGTCTCGATCCTTTATATTTTGCTAATGAAGGAAAGTTAGTGACAGTAGTACCGGGAGAAAAAGCGGAAAATGTTTTGGCAGCAATGAAATCTCATCCTGCTGGTATTGATGCTGCTATTGTGGGGGAAGTTATTGCTTCTCCTCCTGGAATTTTGTTGTTGCAAACTACATTCGGCACCGAGCGTATTGTCGATATGTTGGTGGGAGACCAACTGCCGAGAATTTGTTAGAGGAAGGAGCAAGACAAGAGCAAGAGAAGGATTTGGGCACGGATGTACGGATGATTCAAATAGATATCTCCAAAAATCAAATCCATTCTTATCTTATCCATAAATTCTCAATCACTATTCCCTATTACCTATTCCCTGGAGATTCAAATAATGCACGAATTAGGAATCACTCAAAATATTGTTGCCATAGTTGCTGAAAATGCTGGCGACAAAACTGTAAAACGAGTCACCTTAGAAATAGGTGAACTTTCTGCTATTATGTCTGATGCTATTGAATTTTGTTTTGATGTTTGTAGTAAAGGTACAGTATTAGAAGGGGCAACTTTAGAAATTATCAAAATTCCCGGTTTAGGAAAATGTCGTCAATGTGGAACAGAAATTCCTCTAGAGCAACCATTCGGTATTTGTCATGTTTGCAACAGTGTTGAACTTGATATTATTCAAGGTCAAGAACTTAAAATTAAGGAAATGGAAGTAGAAGAATTATGTGTGTAGATAGCATTTTATAACTGTGTATAGTAGAGTAACCAAAATGAGTTAAGGAACTTATAGTATTAACTGTAATATATGGATAAAGTTACTATTTTAAGGCATTATCAAAATACTTTAGAACAGTCATTAGAAAAATTAAAAGTTCCTAATACCCCCCTATCAAAGCAGGAAGTTTTAGAAATTTTATTGACTAGAGATGCTCTTCATAAGGCTTTATCCAATAAAGTTAAACCTTCTACTTCTACAATGTTGAAAATTGAGAAATTAGACGGGCAACTCAAACAGAATGCTGAGAAATTAATTCAATTTATTAATTTAGCTGAATATCGCAATAATTTCCCCAAACCTGCCGATGCTTGGTGGTGGTATTTGGATATTTATGTTAAGGAAAAGGCAAGAGAATCTCACCCTTGGAATCGTTTTGATGGGTTAGTTAAAGTCATTAGAGTTATGGTTTGGACGGGAAATTTAGCTCTTTTAGGAACTTTAGTTAGTCTTTTTTTGAGTAGTGGTTCGGGGTTAGGAGGTGCAGTAACTATTGCTATTCCTAGTATTTTATCTTTACTGCAAGCTCAAAGTGAGTTAACGGAAACGGGAAAAAAGGATTTGATAAACTTTTAGATAAAGTCAAAATTCCTCAACATTTTCACGAGGAAGCAAAGCTTGGTTCTAGTTTATTAATGACAGGGTTGCTATTAGTAATTTGGTTCAACTTGCCATCTATTTCTAATCGCTACAAATTGGCAGGTATAAAATTACAAGACCAGGACAAATTAGCCTCGGCGGAAGAAAAATATTTACAAGCAATTAAGTTAGATGGTGATAATTTAGATGCTCGTTATAAGTTAGCAACTGTCTATGAAGAACTACAAGATTTTGACAATGCCAAAAAACAATACATAATTGCAGCTAAAGGTGGGCTTTTGGATGCCTATAATAATCTTGCTTATTGGTATATTCGGGAAAATAAGAATGGGGAAGCGATAGATTTGTTGAATCAAGGTTTGCAGCTTTTAGAGGAAAAAGAAAGGAATTTTGAACAGTTAACGGATGAGGAAAAGTTGAATTTCCACACTCAAAAATATAGCTTATATAAAAATTTAGGATGGGCAAGATTTAAACAAGAGCGAGATGCAGATGCTATGGCCTATCTTTTGCCTGCAATGGCTATTGCTAAAAAATATAAGGAATATATCCGGAATCCAGGGGCGGTTTTTTGTATACATGGTCAAATCTTGTCAAGGACAGATAAACCATCTTCTAAAGTCAAAGAAATTTGGCAACAATGCCGTGAATTGATTGAATCTCGTTTAGCTGGGGGTGAGCTTATTAATTCTGAAGAGGATGAATGGTTATATGAAGCCAAACGACACTTAGAGTAGAAAACTATGGTTAATTGTGTGTTGAATTGGAGAAGTACAATCCAAGTTTTATTGAGTTTAACACTCATTGGATGGGCAACTCCTGTTTTGAGTAATTCTAATAGCATTCATATATTGATTGATTTTAAGGGAAATGTTCAAGTTAAAAAGGCAGAATGGAAGAAATTTAATCAAGCTGAATCTGGCATTACTCTTAGTGGTGAGGACAAAATTAAACTAGGAAATAATGCTTCGGTAACGATTTATTGTAGCGATCGCAATCAATGGACAGAGACGCAAGCAGGAACATATCTTGTTTCTCAGGGATGTCCTGAAGGAGAGGCTGTTATCAGATTATGCCCAGATTGTAATAATACGACAACCCGCGATATTGTTGTAGTAGAAGAAAGGCTAAAAGAACTGCCCTATCTGATTAGTCCTCGCCATACCTTAGTTTTAAATGACTCATTAACTCTTCGCTGGAATGAAGTTTCCGGGGCAACTAACTACAAAGTTAAGGTGGAAGACTGGGAAAGGGAAACGAAGGAAGCCCAAATTGTTTATGATGAAAAGTTGGAGCCTGGGGAATTTTATTCTGTAACTATAGTAGCGGATAATGGGGTTGCTTCTACAGATGAAGATAAGGATGGTATTGATAGTTGGTTTATTGTCTTAGAGGATGAGGAAGCAAAGGTTTTGCGGGAACAACTAGAGATTATTAAGCACAAGGAATTAAGTCAGGAGCAAGAAGGGTTGATTTTAGCCTATTTTTACAGAGGCAATGAATTAAATTTTGAGGCAATTCAAGTATTGGAAGGGTTTGTTAAATCTGGAAGTGAGACAGCAACAGTTTATCAGTTGTTGGGGGATATTTACCGACAGGTAGGATTGAGTTTAATGGCGAAGCAGGTTTATCAGCAAGGGTTAGGGTTGACTGTGGAAGAGGAGAATAGTGAAGTTAAAGCGATGATGCAATGGGGGTTAGGGGAGGTGGAATATGTCTTAGGTAATAGAGATGAGGCGGTAGAGTGGTTAAAGAAGGCAAGGGCAAATTATTTAGTTTTAGGGAAGCAGCTACATGAGGAAGAGGAAAAACTGATAAACAGAGTTTTAGGGAGGGATTAATTATGAAAAAGAGTTTGATAAAGTTATCTATATCGTCTGTGGTTGCTCTTGTTGGGGTGACGGGTTTTTGGGTAGGGATGCCAGTACCTATTATGGAACAGGCAATGTCTCAGGTTTCAGAGGAAGATGAGTTAGTGGAGGCTGAGAGATTAAATCAGCAGGCTGTTGAGTTGTATCAGCAGGGTAAGTATGCTGAAGCTATTCCGTTGGCAGAAAAAGCATTAGTGATTCGCAAAAAGGTACTTGGAGACAATCACCCTGATGTAGCAACGAGTCTGAACAATCTGGCATTCCTTTACCAATCTCAAGGGAGATACACAGAAGCTGAACCCCTTCATAAAGAGTCCTTAGCTATCAGAAAGGAAAAATTAGGAGATAATCACCCCGATGTGGCAACGAGCCTGAACAATCTGGCATTACTTTACAGGTTACAAGGGAAATATACAGAAGCCGAACCTCTCTATCAAGAGTCCTTAGCTATCTGGAAGGAAAAATTAGGAGATAATCACCCCGATGTGGCAACGAGTCTGAACAATCTAGCAGTACTTTACGAATCTCAAGGGAGATACACAGAAGCCGAACCTCTCTATCAACAGTCCTTAGCTATTGACAAGGAACAATTAGGAGAAAATCACCCCCATGTGGCAAGGAGTCTGAACAATCTGGCAGAACTTTACAGGTTACAAGGGAGATACACAGAAGCTGAACCCCTCCATAAAGAGTCCTTAGCTATCATAAAGGAAAAATTAGGAGAAAATCACCCCTC
>JBFRWQ010000122.1:0-3252 GCA_051439665.1 Microcystaceae cyanobacterium
CTTAAACAGTTACAATAATTATTAATCTGCTCGCTCTTATTTTGCTCAAAGTTCATCTGGTCTAGAGTACAATCATAAATAACAGCTAAATTTCCTACTTTAAAGAAACCATCTGCTTTTCCTGCTTGCCTTTCATTGAAAAAATTGTAAATTATAGGAATTCCTAATAGTTTGAGAAGGTAGTAAGTATTTTTTTCAAATTCTTGCCAGTTGTTAGTTGTCATTAATGTATTGAAAAAGGCAGGAACAAGCTCAGAATCAAATGACACGCCCTTATTACTTGGTTGAGTAACAGGCTCTTGAGATTGTGGTAAATTAAACGCTAATTGAATTAATTTATGTAAAATTCGTTCAAATTCTTGCATTTCATCCTCAAATATTCTTATTTTTGCCCCTACAAACTCATCGCCTATTTTCTTTCTCTGTTCAATAATAACGTATTTTGAACCATTCTTAGCCTCTTTTAGTTCAAAAAAATAATAGTGAGAACCACTAAAATATCTTTCTTTAGAAAGTAGCTTTCTAGCTTCATGAGTGTACCAAGATTTGTTATCTGTCATAGTATTCTCTTCGTTTAGCTCTATATCACTTCACAATTATACCCTATATAGCTCTACACCAAACTCGGTTAGGATAATTGAACATACCCAAGCCCTCAATCCCTTTTCTAGTAAGGGTTTGCATTCATCATTCATCATTTATCATTTATCATTCTCCTGTTGTCGAAGGTGGAATACCTTGTAGAGAAATGAGAGATTCCATCACCTGTTTAGCAATGGGCGCTGCAACAGTTGATCCATAAGTATTACTTCCTTGAGGTTCATCTACCACTGCTAACACCACATAACGAGGATTATTGACAGGAAGAATGGAAACAAAGCTAGTAATCTTAGCATTAGGTAAATATCCTCCTCTAGGACCTGCTTTTTGAGCCGTTCCTGTTTTACCTCCAATACGATAATTGGCAATTTTGGCAGGTTTTCCCGTTCCCTGACTAACCACTGTTTCCATCATTTGCACAACTTTAAGGCTATTTTCAGGAGAAAAAACCTGTTTAACTTCATGATCCGCTTGCCAATGGACATTTCCTTCTCCATCCACTAAACCCTTGGTTACATGGGGTACAACTAATTTACCCCCATTGGCTAACGCACCATGTAACTGTACTAATTGAATGGGAGTCAAAGAAAATCCCTGTCCAAAGGAGGTTGTTGCTACTTCAATGTTTCTTTCTGTAAAAATTTTCTCACTTTTAAGATGTCCTGCTACTTCTCCTGGTAAATCAATTCCTACTTTTTCCCCTAGTCCTAGCTCCTGTAAACGACTATAGTAATCTTTCTTGGTTAAGCGCCGCATCATGTGTACCATTGCAACATTACTAGATGTTTGCATAATTCTGGCAATACTTAACGAACCATAACCAGTTTTACTCGCATTACCAATTGGCCAACCATCTACCGTTACCGACCCACTATCATATATACTGCTATTGGCCTGAATTGCCCCTGCTTCTAAAGCGAGCGCTACATTGATTGGTTTAAAGGTTGAACCAGGTTCATAGAGATCACTAACTGCCCAATTTTTAAATAAGCCAATATCATATCTATGGTATTCATTAGGATTATAGGTGGGTTCAGACACTAGAGCGAGTAATGACCCATCTGTTGCATCCATGACAATGACTGCCCCTCGTTTGGCCTTAAATTTGGCTAATTGCTGCTTTAAGGCTGTACGTGCTGCTCGTTGTAATCTTAGGTCTAAGGTTAACTCTAATCGCCAATCATTGGATTTTAGAATATTTTTCGGCAGTTCGGCGGGCATAATCATACCATTGCCCGATCTTCTGATGGTTAATCTTGTTTTTTCCCGTTCTAATAGCTTATTTTGACTTCTTTCTATTCCTGCTTGAGGATTGCGATCTTGATCAACATAACCAACAATTCCCGCCATTACTTTTTCATGGGGATAAACACGGGCATAGTGTTCAATTAATTCTAAGCCATCCAAGGAAAGAGAACGAAGCGCTTTGGCTTCTGCTTCCGTTAAACCGTAAGCGATACGGATACCAGACGCTTGTTGATTAAATCGTTCAATTAAGGCTGAAGCCGTTTTTTCTTTGAGTAAGGGTGCAACTTTGGCTGCAATATCTTCTTTGCTCTGTTTAAATAACTTAGGGTGAACATATAAAGTATAAACCACTCGATCAACAGCAACGACGTTATCATTACGATCAATAATCGTGCGTCTTGGAATAAAAGGACGCAGAGTGGTCATTTGTTGAGAACGAGCCCGTTTTTTCAATTCCTCAGCTTGAACCACCTGTAATTGATAGGCTTTCCATCCTAGCCCTAACACACTCATAGCCAGGACTGCCCACACCAAGATTAAGCGAAACTTAGGAAGGGGGGTTATTTTCTGTTTTTTTCGTATTTTGCGACCTCTCAGAGGCTTTTTTTTGCTTGAGGGTCTTTTTACTGAGGATCTCGATGAACGAGAACGGGGACGAGAGGAGGAGAATTTAAAACGAGCATCCGTCATTAGTCAATGATTAGTATTAGTAAGCAAGGGGTGTATTGCTGGTGTCAAGGAGATCAGGGGTAGGTTTTTCAGGAACAGGAGACGGTAAAGAAACTGGGTCAACGGTTAAAAAGATATTATCGTAAGGGTTGGCCTTTTTTAAACCAGAATAGGGTTTTTCTGCTAAATCTGCATAATCTTTTTTAATTCCCTCGTTAGTGGTCATTAAATGGCGCTCATGACGCTGTAGCGCTTCTAATTTGCGGTATTCCCGACTCCAGAGTTTGGGGGCGTAAACCGTCCAGCTATAGGTAGCTAAGGTGGCTAACACAAGGAAAAACGTAACCCAAGAACAGGCTTTTTGACAAGTCAGTAAGAATTGTAATTTGGGGGGAAGGGATTTTTCTTTCAGTTTGGGGAAGGTATGAATCACAGTAGGTGAGGGGCTAGATGATGTGATTCGTTGAGTGCGACGGCGAAGAGAGCGCTTACGACTGGGAATAGGGGGTTTAGAGGGAGGAAGATGGGATGCTAACGCCATAGGATTAACTTTATTGTGAGAGGATGGGAGAATCAATAATTGGAGGGGTTGACATCTGATTGGGTGAAAACTCCTTACGCTTCAGCTTATTTTAGGCGGCTTGGTTACTCTTTAGGTAGAAATGTCTAAACTTTTCCTTGTGACGCATAAGGTTGTCAAAAGTGCCGAAAACGTGAGCTTAGGAAAATTATCGG
>JBFRWQ010000123.1:0-6338 GCA_051439665.1 Microcystaceae cyanobacterium
AATAAAAAACAATTAAACTAGACTTTTACGCTATCATAGCGCTCTAGTAATTCTAGATCACTTGTGAACAGTGATACAGGCATCTTGCCTGTCATTTCACTTGTCTAAGATGAAATAGCAAGGGAAGAGTAGATGTTTGACACTTTCACTCTTTATATTCACTGATATTCCATACAACCGCCCTGCAATAAATTGACAGGGCTAATTAATGCCGTTATCTAAAGATAACTTAAAGTAGTTTCCTCTCCTTTAGTGCTAGTCCAATTTATTGAACGTCTTTTTTCTTATCTGCTAGTATAATATGAATCGTAAGTAATGAAAACTTACTATGAAGATTTCATATACATATTGGCAAGAGTCAGATCAGGAGATTCTAGGCATTAACAACTAATTCACTATTTTTGTATTTTAACTCACAGATAACCGTTTTTCAATCGCCGTTGACCATGTTTTTCCTATCATTTCTAGCGATAAATCAATCAACATTTCCTCAGTAGAAGATATAATTTCCAAAGAAGATTGCTCAATCACTTGTCCTAATTTAACCCAATTCTCCCCTAATTCTTGTTGTAAATACTCTTGCCAAACACTTTCAAATTCAGGCTTAACCGACACAATAATACGACTCCCTCCTTCCCCAAATAAGACCTTATCCAAACGATGATCAAACTCATTTAATGTCACCTTAGCGCCCAACTGACCACCGATACAACACTCAGCCAAAGCAACCGTTAACCCTCCTTCAGCACAATCATGAGCAGAATTAAGCCATCCTTGCCGAATACCATGACGAACTGCTTTTTGTACAGTCTTCTCTAATTCATAATCAATCTGAGGAGGATTTCCTGCAACTAACTGATGAATAGTTGCTAAATATTCCGAACCCCCAAAGCTTAAACTGTCATCCCCCAAAAGATAGATTAAATCCCCTGACTGTTGCCAACCTTGACCACAAATTTTGGTAATGTCGGGAATTACCCCCACCATACCAATAACAGGAGTAGGATAAATGGGGGTTGGTTTCCCTTCTGAGTCTAATGTCTCGTTATATAGGGAAACATTGCCCCCTGTCACAGGGGTATTAAATTCTGCACAAGCCTCGGCAATTCCTCGACAAGATAAAGATAATTGCCAATATCCCACGGGATTTTCTGGACTACCGAAATTAAGGTTATCTGTCACCGCCAAAGGTTCAGCCCCTACACAACTCAAATTACGGGCAGCTTCGGCCACTGCATACTTAGCGCCCTCATAAGGATGCAAATAGACATATCGAGAATTACAATCTGTCGTAGCAGCGACTCCAATCTTACAGGTTTCAGGTTTAGCATCGATAGGACGCACTCGAACGATGGCAGCATCCCCCCCACCTGGCAGTAAGACCGTGTTATTTTGTACTTGATGGTCATACTGACGATAAACCCATCTTTTTGAAGCGACAGAAGGTGTATCTAACAGAGTAAGTAAAATATCATTCCAAGTTTGAAGTTGTCCATCAATGGTAATTCCTGTCTCTTGACAAGGAGGTAAAGTTTCTTCTTGCCATTGCCATGCTTTTTGGGCATATTCAGGGGGGTCTTTTAATAATTCCCGATGATAAATCGGTGTATTGTCTGACAGCGCTAAAGCAGGAATTTCCGCCGCCGTTTCCCCTTTAAATAAGATTCTCACAATCGGTTCTTCTATCACTTCCCCTGCCACAACAGCGTGCAGTTCCCATCGTTCAAAAATATCAATTAATTCCTGTTCTCGTCCTTTTTGAGCGACAAATAACATTCGTTCCTGAGATTCAGACAATAAATACTCATAAGGAATCATGCCAGTCTCTCGCACAGGAATTTTATCTAAATCTAACTCAATACCCACCCCTCCCTTAGCAGCCATCTCAGAGGTAGAACAAGTGATCCCTGCTGCTCCCATATCTTGGGCAGCTACCACCGCCCCTGTCTTAAAAGCTTCTAAACAGGCTTCTATCAGGGATTTTTCCAGAAAAGGGTCGCCTACCTGTACCGCAGGACGGTCATCCATCGAATCATCGGTTAATTCAGCGCTGGCGAAACTTGCGCCCCCCATCCCATCCCTTCCAGTGGTTGAGCCGACGTATAAAACGGGGTTTCCCAAACCTGAAGCGCCAGATTTGACGATTTCGGGGGTTTCCATCAGTCCCATCGCCATTGCATTGACTAGGGGGTTATCATTATAGGCGGGGTCAAAATAGACCTCTCCGCCCACTGTAGGGACTCCAACACAATTACCGTAATTTGATATACCTTCAACGACTCCAGAAAAGATACGACGAGTCCGAGGATTATCTAATGTGCCAAATCTCAGAGAATTTAAGCAAGCAATGGGACGAGCGCCCATTGTAAAAATATCCCGTAGAATTCCCCCTACACCTGTTGCTGCTCCTTGAAATGGCTCAATGGCAGACGGATGATTATGGGATTCAATTTTAAACGCAAGTCTTAACCCATCTCCTAAGTCAACTACCCCAGCATTTTCACCAGGACCGACGAGAATACGGTCCCCCGTGGTAGGAAACTGGGATAAAAGGGGACGAGAGTTCTTATAACAGCAGTGTTCTGACCACATCACGCCAAACATCCCTAATTCGGCTTTATTAGGATGACGACCAAGGCGCTCTACTATCTCTTGATATTCTTCTGGTTTGAGTCCTTCTGAGGCGATTTCTTGGGGGGAAAAGGGGTCAGACATAGTTTTCTTGTTCTCCTTGCAATAGCACAAGCAATCAATTATAGTATTTTGGGTGATTCTGTCCACCATTCTTAAGTTTTATTTAATATACAGTAGTATGACTAGACAGTAATCTCCATCAGGGAGAGAGCGCATGACTCTTCTCCAATCGATTTATCCTTAAAGATTTAATCGTTCAGTTGAGAGTATCGATGGTGATGAATTTTGTCAAATACGCCATTGTAAACGAAATTTTTAACCATATCTGCTTTGTAAAAGTCGTGAGGAAAGCCTAGTTCAATTTGACTAACTTCATCAAGTTGCTTGATTTGTTCTGGGGTTAGGTTCAAAGACAAGCATTGAAGATTGTCTTCTAAATGATGAATTTTTCTCGCTCCGATAATGGGAATTACCCCCTTAGTTACCAACCAAGATAGAGCGACTTGGGCTGAACTTTTTTGTAATTCTTGAGCGATCTGGTCAACGGTTTGAATAATCGCTAAATTTTTCTCGTTGAGAGCAACAAAACCCGACATCATTTCATGATCCAATCGTCGGCTTTCTTCTGGTGATTTTTCTTGGGTGTATTTTCCTGTCAACAAGCCACTAGCTAAAGGAGACCAAGCGGTTACGCCAATCTCAAGACTATGCGCCATTGGTAAGAGATCTCGCTCAGGTGTTCGTTGTATTAAGCTGTACTCAATTTGTAAACCAATAAATTGAGTCCACCCTCTTAATTCGGCTAGGGTGTTGCATTGAGAAACCACCCAAGCAGGAGTATCAGAAACCCCAATGTAGAGAATTTTGCCTAAGCGAACAAGATCATCAAGGGCACGCATTACTTCTTCGGCCGGAGTCATGAAATCCCAGATATGTAACCATAGGAGGTCTATATAATCAGTATTCATGCGCTTGAGGCTCGCTTCTACTGACTGAATCATATTTTTGCGATGATTGCCACTTCCGTTAGGGTTATTATTGCCAAACCCATTGGTATATTTGGTAGCCAGAACCACCTCTTCCCTCTCTGAGGCGATCAATTCCCCTAGAAGACGTTCGCTTGTTCCATTGGTGTAGATATTGGCTGTATCGAGAAAATTTCCCCCTGCTTGACGAAATGCTTGATAGATTTGTTGACTTTCTTCTTGGGAAGAACCCCATCCCCAATCTTCGCCAAAGGTCATTGTTCCCAAACATAATTGTGAAACTCTCAATCCGCTTTTGCCTAATAGTCGGTAGTCCATTTTAAAATTGAAAATGTCTAGTCATAAGATTAATGGGATAGAGTATAGTCTAAAATTTGTTAAAATAATTTTTACTACAGGAAAGTTTTAGAGTGCTGTTGTCAAACTGGAGTTTAGACTAAATTAAGAGTAATTAAGTACAAGATAACTAACAAAAGAGACAGGAAACCCATCTGGTTAGATTTGGATTGATCAAGAAAGGGCTTCGTTTGAGCATTGAAATCGTTTTGCCAAGCCAAGATGATAATGAATAGACAAACGAAATATTACGATTCAAAACGTTTTATTCAGTTTTGCTGCTCACTCAACCAAAGCTTATTCAAATCTTAACCTCCCAGTTGCCCCTACCACCGTAGAATAGAGTGAGTAATTGTGAAATTTCAGTATTTAATCTGATTCCTTAGCCAATTTTTAGCCTACCCATCACTGCAATGCTACTAAATCCAACAGAGACAGTTAAACTCTATCAAGTCCACGGTTCTCCCAAGTCCTTCAAAGCAGGAGAAATCATCTTCCAAGAAGGGGATCAAGAAACGGTTATGTATGGCATCATTGAAGGAACAGTAGAAATGCAAATCAAGGGTAAACACATTGAAATGATCGAACAAGGTGATGTGTTTGGTATTGGGGCAATGGTTCATGCTGATCACAAAAGGACTTCTACAGCGATCGCTAAAACGGACTGTACCCTAGCCTACTTAGATCAAGAACACTTTCTCTTTGCTGTGCAACAGACTCCCTTATTCGCCCTAGAAACCCTACGCAGTTATTCAGATCGGTTTCGTCGTCTCAAAGCAGATTTGTAAAAATGTGAGGAAAAAAAGAATATCTTAAACTAAACTTAATCAGAAATTTACAGACCAAGGTTATCTAAAGTTCTGATCATATCTTAGTGCTTATAAATAACCCCTGAAAATGTCAGGGATTTCCAACAATATAAAGAATTGAAAAATGACGTTAAATTCTTAGCTTAAGGGGGAGAGACAAGGTATAAAGAATGGGAGATTAGATCATTGATGAAGTCGGAAGTCATTTTTGTTGATGGATTTCCCTTCAATTATCTAGATCAACCTAAAACCTAAACTCTAATACTTGAAACCACTATGTATATCGAAGAAATTGTTGCGGCTGAAATGATCGACTCCCGTGGAAACCCAACGGTGGAAGCAGTTGTTACCCTTGAAGATGGCACAGTTGGCAGTGCATTAGTTCCTTCTGGGGCATCCACTGGGGAAAAAGAAGCCGTTGAACTCAGAGATGGTGACAAAGCCCGTTATGGTGGTAAAGGAGTCTTAAAGGCAGTAGAAAACGTCAATGAAACCATTGCCCCAGAATTGGTGGGCATGAATGTTACCGAACAACGGTTAATTGACAAAACCATGCTAGAAGTAGATGGAACACCTAATAAAGCCAAATTAGGGGCAAATGCCATTCTTGCGGTTTCTCTAGCAGTGGCGAAAGCAGCAGCAAACTACCTAGAAATGCCGCTCTATCGCTATCTTGGGGGAACAAACGCCAGTTTATTACCTGTTCCCTGCATGAATGTCATTAATGGCGGCGCTCATGCTGATAATAGCATTGACTTCCAAGAATTCATGATTGCCCCCCACAATGCACCGAATTTTACAGAAGCGATTCGGATGGGAGAAGAAACCTTCCATGTACTCAAAGGATTATTGAAAAAGAAAGGTTATAGTACGGGAATTGGAGATGAAGGCGGATTTGCCCCTGACTTAAAATCCAATGAAGAAGCAATGGAATTTATTATGGAAGCCATTGTCGCTGCTGGATACAAACCAGGAGAAGATATTTCCATCTGTTTAGATCCTGCTACTTCTGAACTCTGTAAAGAGCAAAAGGATAAATATTTATTCTATAAGTCAGATCAATCCACAAAATCCTCAGAAGACATGGTTAAATTATGGGAAGATTGGATCAATAAATATCCCATTGTCTCCATAGAAGATGGTTTAGGAGAAAATGATTGGGAAGGTTGGAAAATGTTGACCGATGCCATTGGGGGCAAAATTGAATTAGTGGGGGATGATTTATTCTGTACTAACCCTAAAATATTAGCAGAGGGAATTGAAGCAGGAATTGCTAATTCTGTCTTAATTAAAGTTAATCAAATTGGCAGCTTAACAGAAACGTTAGACACCATTGAATTAGCGACTAAGAATAACTATAAATGCTTTGTTTCCCATCGTTCTGGTGAAACAGAAGACACCACCATTGCTGATTTAGTTGTAGCCACCAGTGCTGGACAAATTAAGACAGGTTCAGGCTGTCGTGGAGAACGGATTGCTAAATTCAATCAATTACTACGAATTGAACGTGATTTAGGAGTTGCAGCCCGTTTTGCTGGTAAATCTGCTTTTGGCTAAATCTTCTTACTAGGGT
>JBFRWQ010000124.1:0-3624 GCA_051439665.1 Microcystaceae cyanobacterium
ATCAGCTAGAAAGGCCAACAAAAAAGAGGTGAAACGTTATGACAACCATTAAATATACACCTGACCCCAACCAAAAACCCGAATTGAGCGAAGCCGAAGAAGCTAGACTAGCCAGCTTGTCAGATGAAGAAATAGATTACTCAGATATAGAGGAGCTAGATGATGAGTTTTGGGAAAAAGCGGAAATGGTATCACCCGACTTAACTCGGCCAATAACCCTGAGATTAAAGGAATCAGTCTTGCAGTATTTTCAGGCAAAGGGCAAAAAAGGATAATTAAAACCTATCAAGAAGGGAATCGTGGAAGTCAGCAAATGAGTAAAGCGCAGGTATATCTGAGAGTAAGAGGGAGAGCACAAGAGTTAGAAGTAGAGGAATATCCCAGTCGTTCGACAGTATATCGGATTTTAAAGACCTATGTTGTTGGGCTTTAGCCCCAAATGATCCCCTAAGCTTCAAGTAATCGGACCCTCCATACTACCACTAAAAAACTGTTTCAATAAAGGATGATCAGATTGAAACGCCTCATCTGTGCTACCATCCCATTGTATTTTTCCTTCATAGACAAAAATAATTCTATCAGTGGTATTGCGAATAGTACTATGAACATGAGTGACAATTAAATGAGCCAGACAAGCCTTTTCTTGCTTTAATAAATTGTAGATCAAAGTTTCGATTCTTGTAGAAGCAACAGGATCTAAACCTGCTGTCGGTTCATCATAAAGAATCAAATTAGCAACACTATCAATGGTAGGATCAGTAACGATCGCACGGGCTAAACTAATCCGTTTTTGCATTCCTCCCGACAATTCTGATGGATAAAGATTTCCCGTATCAGGAAGTCCCACCAGCGCTAATTTATCATCTACTATTTCTTCAATTTCTGTATTAGAAAGAGAGGAATAACGATACAATTCAAATCCTACATTTTCATAGACAGTTAAAGAATCAAATAAAGCTGATTGTTGAAAGACTAAGCCAACACCATAAGGATTTTCGCCTTGTTCAATCGTTCTTAATCTTTTATGATCTTTAATATAAATTTCTCCTGAATCTGGGGCTAAAAGACCAGAAATCAACCGCATTACTGTAGATTTTCCTGTCCCAGACGGTCCAATCACTCCCACCGCTTGATCAGGGTAAATCTCTAGATTAACCTGATCAAGAATCACTTTAGATCCGAAGGATTTAGATACATCTTTTAATCTCACCAAGGGTTCAGTCCTAAGAATTATGAATTGTACATTCTAAATTATGAATTATGAATTATGAATTATGAATTATGAATTTTTGGTAACTAATCACTCATAACTCATAACTATTCACTCATAACTATTAACTATTAACTATCAACATATTAACTATAAAGCTTCTCCCCGACGATATAATTCTTTTGCGTAATCTGTCCATGTTCCCTGTCCCCAATAACGAAAACAACTGGTTTGCAATAATAAATTATAAAGCAAAGCTTCTTGATACTCTGAAGTTTTAGTAATCTCTGGGTTATCTTGCACTACCTCATCATATTTTTGATGGAATAATACGCTTAATTGTTTCATGGGTTCTAAAACATTCTCATAACCCTTAACCCAACTTAAATCATTTGTCCATGATGCACCATCCATACTAAATTGGTGATCGGTTTCCTTGAGATCAGCGATCGCTTGTTCAACTGCTTCTGGGGTGACATTCTCTAGGTTAACCCGTTGCCAGATTTTATGTTGCTGCACTCCTTGACAACTAGGATAGTCTTCTTCCTTAATTCCTGCTGCTTCTAGCAATTCTAGGTACTCTGTCCCATTAATTCCTGCAACACCCTCATTATCTATCCCATTCCCCTTAATTTCATACCAAACAGGCGAAAAATCACGGGGAAATTCATTCATCATCACCCCACCATTTTCACCATCTGCAATTTGCGTGACACAACTAGGAATTAATTGTTCACTCAGACTTTGCTTTCCTCTGCCTTTTGCTTCGTGATAGGGCTGCATTTGGGCAACTAACTTAGTATCTGACCCCTGAGTTTTAATTAACGCTGTTATACTAATTATTTCGCCATTAGAGTTTCTGGCAACTAATTGATTAGGAATATATTTTTGATCATGAGGTAAAGGTGAACCTTCCAAAGTTTCAACTGAATGCTCTTGTACCATTACCCAACGATAACCGCATTCTTTAAGCGCTTTGATATAGTAATAGAGAGTATCAGGATGGTTAGGAAGGTGCATCTCAGGGGGAGAAAAGCCTTTGACCCGCTTTAGGGCATCATAGCCAAAAATAGAGGCAAAATGCTGTTGCCATGCCAAAATATGCAGTTTAAGATCAGGTATGGGAGTAGAAGGAATCACCGCATGACTCCACATTGTCCCCAACCATTCTACAAAGGGCTGATAGGTGCGATCGCAGGTAATACGCTTAAGATTATTAAGAATATCTTCCCGTCCCATCTGTTGCAGTCCCCACAATAAATTACCCGAATAGTCCAACATAATGCGAGGTTGACAGCCATTATGGACTAATTCAGGAATAAAGTCTCCCATCCGACTATAACACCAAGCAAAGACACCTGCATTATGATTATCCCCTTCCCCTTGATGCTCAAACATATACTGTAAATTGGAGATTAATTGACCGTTAAACCCAGCAGGAATGGATGGTTGGTGCATGTGTAGCGCACAAGCAAAACCAGCGCTGATTTTGTCTAATTTTAATGGGGTTTGATCTAAAAAAATGGGAGACTGATCTTGTGTGATCAATTGGATATCTCTTTCTAAACCACAGATAGGTGGAAGCATAATTGTACAATAAACAGTAAGTTGTCGGGGCAGGTTTAGCCGATAAATTCTCGCATTTTAACACTAACACAAAACCTGTCTTTCTCCCGTTTTAGAACTGTGGGGTAGGTAAATGCTAAGAACAGTTATTTTAATCTTATCTAACGATTAATATTGCCCACAAGAGCAGATTAAGCGCTCTTTAATCTCTTAATATTTTAATGATGCGTTTAGCTAGATTTTCTTTAATTTCTCTATGTCGAGGGATAGGCTGAGAAACCTTTGTTCTGGGATTCTGATACCAATCATGTTTACCACCATGACGAATAAAAACACACCCCATATCTTCTAATATCTTAATTAAATCTCTTCTTTTCACAATATTTCTAACTCCGCAGCTTTTCTCACATTCGGAATAACACCACTGGTTAAATCCTTATAAATATCTTGTAAATTCTCTTTTAATTCGTCTAAAGATTCTCCTTCTGTCCAATAATCAGGATAATCTTCTAGATACCCAAGGATCATATCCTCGTCTTGCCAATAAATGTACTTGAATTTGTTTATATACTATTTCCATTGTGTCAAACTTCCCTTATATGATACACAATTTAGATAAAAATTACAATTCACTGAGTGAGAAAATATTGATGATCCCAATACATAAATTAACCTAAAATATCGTGAGTAGTGAGAGTTATGTTAGAAAATGCTAGAGGTGAAATTGAGAGAACATTTTTCTGTTGATCTTGATATTTATTGTCTTGGGGATGACGATAAACTTCGAGGATTTTATTATTCAAATTAACGAGCCAAACTTCAGGAAGCTGATTTTCAGCATATAAGGG
>JBFRWQ010000125.1:0-4029 GCA_051439665.1 Microcystaceae cyanobacterium
CCTTAAGACTATGCTCTCGCTATCCTAATTGAGGAAATATCAGCTTTCTAGTTGAGCGTTATTATGTTTTTCAGACGAGACAGATGTATGATTTAACAGCTGTTTTGACCTCCTTTAAGCAAATATGGACAAGAGCTGTACTCTCTGTCAGGGAAGCTTTTTAAACTTCAATTATTAATTTATCATTAGTTAGTTAATAACTCTGCTGAAAAATCATATAACTTTACAAAATAGAAACAAGTTATCGACTTAGCTCATGTTTTAGGCAACCAGGTCAATAGTTGACTATCATTAGCTTTCATTAGCAAAGCTTATCAAAAAGATAAAAAATTCTTTGTTACATTTCGTTAAATTTCCTCTAAGATAGAGTCATATCATTCATACATACCTAAACAAACGCAATCATATGACTACTACTCTACAGCAACGCGAAAGCGTCAGCTCTTGGGAGAAATTCTGTCAGTGGATTACTAGCACAGACAACCGCATCTATGTCGGTTGGTTCGGTGTTCTCATGATCCCCTGCCTTCTCGCAGCTACAACTTGCTTCATCATTGCTTTCATCGCTGCTCCTCCTGTGGACATCGATGGTATCCGTGAGCCTGTTGCAGGTTCTCTAGTTTACGGAAACAACATCATTTCTGGTGCTGTTATTCCTTCTTCTAACGCTATCGGTCTTCACTTCTACCCCATCTGGGAAGCTGCTTCCTTAGATGAGTGGTTATACAACGGTGGTCCTTACCAGTTAGTGATTTTCCACTTCTTAATCGGAGTTTTCTGCTACATGGGTCGTCAATGGGAACTTTCCTATCGCTTAGGAATGCGTCCTTGGATCTGTGTTGCTTACTCAGCACCTGTATCCGCTGCGACTGCTGTATTCCTAATCTACCCCATCGGACAAGGTTCTTTCTCTGATGGTATGCCTTTAGGAATCTCTGGAACCTTCAACTTCATGTTCGTGTTCCAAGCAGAGCATAACATCCTAATGCACCCCTTCCACATGTTAGGTGTAGCTGGTGTATTCGGTGGAAGCTTATTCAGTGCAATGCACGGTTCATTAGTAACCTCTTCTTTGGTTCGTGAAACCACCGAGCTTGAGTCACAAAACTATGGCTACAAATTCGGACAAGAAGAAGAGACCTACAACATCGTAGCTGCTCACGGATACTTTGGACGTTTAATCTTCCAATACGCATCCTTCAACAACAGCCGTTCCTTACACTTCTTCTTAGGAGCATGGCCTGTAATCGGTATTTGGTTCACAGCAATGGGCGTAAGCACCATGGCATTCAACCTAAATGGTTTCAACTTCAACCAGTCTATTCTTGATTCACAAGGTCGTGTAATCGGAACCTGGGCTGATGTATTAAACCGTGCCGGAATCGGAATGGAAGTAATGCACGAGCGTAACGCTCACAACTTCCCCTTAGATTTAGCATCTGCTGAACCTGTATCTGCACCTGCAATCAATGGTTAATTCCTTTGGTAACAACTAAATAACTAAGCAAAAGGCTCTCTCTTCATTGAGGGGGCTTTTTGTTGTTGAATTACGATCAAGATAATTATTCCTTAATTAATACATAATAGAACTTAAGCATTAGGTAGGATGGGCTTCGCCCATCAAATCATAGAATTAACGCACAATCTATTGCCTCATTGTAGGTGAAACAGCCCAGTAGATTGGTTTTTACAAGTTTTACAAAATAGTTAAAAGTAAAAGGGTGGTAGCTGTTGCTATAGCAGCACACCAAACTGCAGAGACATTGTAACCATGTCTCCACATTACTAACCGAGTTTGGTCTGGTGATCTCATAGCAATATAATAGCGGTGCAAAATTAGGTCGAGATAGGCAAAAATACTAAATCTTATCCACAGGAAAGATTGATGTTTTTCATTTAGCTATAAGTTTGAGGATTCCTTGGCAGAGTCGGTAACTGAGGTATATTAGGGGTTTGGTTAGCTATTGAAAGGTTTTTCACCTTTCTTTTTTGAGAAGCTAAAAAGGACAATATTTCTTCTCTATATTCTCTGGGAATTACTATATGAGGGTCTGAAAAAAGTAAAAAAGAAGGTTTGCCCATAGTTAGTTTGAGGTAAGTGTCAGTTACTATATCTTAGTCTTTATAGGGTATGGATATCTTGATCGAACTCACCCTATGTTGTGATAATCAGCACTTAAAGAGGTGATTATGTTTGCTCTTCAGTCCAAAGAGTTAGTAAAAAGGAGGTTTCTACCAAAAAACAAGTCAAAGAAGCCCGTTGACAAACATAGAACGCATGAAAAGCGTGTTCTCGGAATTGTTGCGGAAAATCCTTACTTCTTATGAACTTTTTCTCAAAAAGGACTGCCTGTGATTGTTCTTTAATCGCAGGGTAATTAATTTGATCTTCTTTAAGTTTCTCGGATGTGTAAATTTTCATTTGTGTGACCATAAAAAAAGTGTAATTTTAAGAGCTACTGAATTTTAATTATGCTGATTAGACCTAACACTTGTCAGTGATCTGACAATCAATAATAAGTGACTCAGATCAATAGTTTTTGTGACTTTTATCAAGACTTTATCTATTAGAATAAGATCAGGGATCAAATTGTTAAACTTCAGAGAAATGTCCCTAACTCTACTGCCAATCATAGGATGGCAATACTGTTTGGTTTGTTAGTTATCTGTTGAGACAGAGAGAGGGAAGAGAGGGAGGTATTCAATTTTCCCCACACTCCCCACACTCCCTCTATACCTAAACTAGGTTTTATAATTGGTGATTACTCATGGTTTGGGGTAAAATCCTATTATCCATTTAAAATGAGCGAATCGAGTGAAATATTTCTTTCTATCAGAGGGATGGACTTATGAACGAGTATGGGAACTTGGGGGGCTGTGGAATGTGGCCGTCTGGCAGCGTAAACCCCATATTCAGCAACTTAATTTAGGGATTCTCGAAAAAAATGAAATTCTTTGGTTATACGAAGTCGAAGATGCAGTTTTGATGGTAGAAGTTATCCCTACAGAAAAGATATCCCATGCTCAACCGTTTGGTCAGGTTATTTTACGGCGATTAATTACCTCCGACGAGGTTTTAAAACGTCTGCAAGCAGCACAAACTGTTATTAAAACTGAACCCCTTCATTAGTCGCTGGCAAAAGATCTTAAGAGTCTATTCATTTGCATGACTAGATCCTGATGACCTGTTGTTTGGGACTCTCCAGAAAGTTCAAGTTCATCAAGTTCATGGTGGGGTAATATAGGTCGTTCTATATACCGTTTAATTCCTTCCTGAACCTGTTGTCGAATTAAGTCTAGTAATTCATTTGTTGCTCTTTGACGTTGAAAATGAGCGCCTTCTTTGGAGGTTGCATAAAGAGGAGGAAGACGGTTGAGTGCATAAGCCGCCACATCCCCTAAATCGGGCATAGACTCCTTACTATTATCCAAGTCCTTAAGACAAGTGGTCGCTTCACGAATCACCAATTCTTCCATAACATTCATGAATTTTTTAACAGGCATGGCAGTGATTTCTCCTGTCAATAAAGCGCCCATTAGACGATCTAAGGCCATATATTCCTCGGTTGATAGTTCAATGGCCGATTCACAAATACGACCAACTTCCGCTTCCATGCTTGGGGTTAGGTAACCATCTTGTAGGGCTTGTTCAACAATTTGATGAATAGTCATAGGTTGTTTACTGTCTGTGCAGTCGTAAAATAAGAATTCCTCTTAGGGTTAGTCATGGGATGATAACTATCCCAACTCATTTTTCAGTATTCCCACTTACCACTTTTAATTTACACTGAGAGCAATTATTTTTGTTCCCGCACATACATCACTGCTTGTTTCCAAAGAACAGACTGACGATTATCTGATCCCTGTAAACAAATACAATGGACATCTTGCCAAAGAACTGTCCCTTGAAAGACCTCGTTAGATAGGGTTTTCAGTTCTATGGGGGTTTTCTCTTTGATCATTTTCTGCACAAACCGAACACTAGGTAAGCCAGTATCAAAATCAGTCATCAGTTTTTCGAGAATAGGG
>JBFRWQ010000126.1:0-14532 GCA_051439665.1 Microcystaceae cyanobacterium
GCCGTCATTTCTCTGATTTAGTTCCTGGCCGTCAAGCGGATAATGATTCGGGGCAAAAGCTTTACACTCACGTTTTTCGCTCTGTTTACGCTGAAATCGCTACTTATTTCTATAAACCTGCTCTTATCCCTGAATATCAATTTAAAGCGGAAATTAAAGGTCATTTTCAATCTGATTCTACGGGACAGCACAAGGTTCGTTCTTATACGGCTCGTCCTCATTATGATGATTACAAAATTAGCGATCGCATTCCTTCTTAGGATGGTATTAAATTAACCCAGACAAATGTTGCGGTGTTACAGGTCTTTTCCCATGCTGTCAGGGTGGGTTTGGAACCCACCTCGACTGGAGATACTGCTTTCTCTTCTCAAATAACGACTAATACTGCTCAAAAAGTAGCCAATATTGAACATTTCTGCACTGAGAAAACCCAGGGCTATTTCATTCTAAAGAGAGCCAAAATGTGCTTAAGTCCATAACTGCATAATCGTTGGGCTTGTGCTATATTAGTAAACCCAGCTTATCGATAGAGATTAATGACCAAATTCCTTGTAATTGCCCAGAGATTGGGCAAAACTCCGGTTCCAGTTCGGTAATTATCCTCCTAAGCTTACTTTTTCATCTTCAGAGGGATTTATATCTAAGAATTTCGCTAACCTCGCTGCATAATCTTCATAATTCACATTTAACATCACTCTCCTAATGGCACTGTATAACGGCAGATTTTTGACTTCGAACAATCCCCAGAGGTTTTTTATTTTTATTTTTAAGGCGATCGCTTTTATGTTTTGGCAAAAATGGGATGCTCCCCTTTTTTATTGCGGTGAGCAGTTACCTCTAGGATCAGTTTTTTTCAGGCTTGATTTATCAATAGTGCGTTGAAACCAGTGTTCAGTTTTTGGATATAGTTGTTTCCAGTTTTTATCTGATAGACGAAATTCTAAATAATCTAAAGCACAAACCATTGCAATAGTTCCTAAATACCATTTTTGTCTATGATCAAGATATTTTTCTTCAAATACTTTTAGACTACGCATTATAGTATCTGTCCATCTTTCTTGCCAGAAAGAAGACTGTTGTTCTTCAGGGCGTCGTTTTTCCATAACTATAGATACGGCTGCATCCATTATTCCATCAGATAGAGACTCTAAACATTTTTGGGAACTCCATTCTTCTGTTAAGAGTATAGCCGGGTCAACAAGACTTTGAAGATATTGAGTAATGACTGAGCTATCGTATAAAGATTCATGATTATCTAAAACTAAAGTGGGAACTTTTCCTAAAGGATTATATCGCCATAGTTCCATAGGATCTTCAAAGGGATTCACTCGAATAAGATCAACCTGATCTACTAAATCTAATTCGTAAATTAGAATTAAAACTTTACGGGAATAGGGAGAAGTGGATGAGTAATAGAGTTTCATGAATTTACACTTATAGGTTTGCGAACTAAAAAATAGGTAGGAATCAGTAGTAGTGTTCCTACTAAAAACATTGGTTGATAGGTTTTAATGGAACGAAACCAGAACGCCATCATCATAGCGCTTAATGCTTGACAACAAGCAAAAACGAGAGTGGCTATAGACCAAGCGGGAGGGAAGTATTCTGGTTTGAGAATTCTGTTCAGTTCTGAAGCCGTTAAAAGAACTATACCAGGAACACAGATACCGGTAATAAATGAGCCAATAGCGAGTAAAAAAATTTGTTGACTAAAAGTAAAGATAAAAAAAGCAAAATTTTGAGAGATGTAAGCAATCCATAAAGCCATTGCTGAACCAGTTCGTTTTGATAAAAAATTAGCTAACCAAGGTCCTAATATCGCTCCCACTCCAAAGAGTTGCCATAATTTATTTCCTACATCAAAACCTAGTTCATTAGTAACGTAATCACTAAGATAAACGGTTGCTGGAATATAAGCGATTGAGTATAGTCCGTAGGCAACTATCAGCATTTTAGGAAGAGGAACACCCAGAACTTGAGAACGAGTCCCTAACTTTAAGGGTGATTTAATCCAAAGTAAACTCAAGATCAAAAGACCAAAACAACATAGCATGATAGGAGTCAACATCAGTTTAATGGCTAAATGTAACTCCAGCAAACTGGCAGAAAGACACGCTCCTAAGCCAATACCAATAAATGTCCAAATTTGAGTTTGACGACGTTCGCTAGAATTTCCAATTGCTAGTGCTAAGATCGGCCCACTAACCATTAAACAAGCACCAAAAAAACCAAAAATACTTCTAGTAATTAGCCAAGTGTCTGCTTGTTGAGAGACTGTTTCAAAAAATAGACAAATTGTACTAAAAAACAAACTAACTTTGAGTAATTGACTAGCTCCCCATTTCTTAAGTAGCCAAGGAGACATAATTGCTCCAACTGCATAAGACATTAAAAGAAATGCACCTATCTTACTAGGAACGTTAGGTGCCCATAAACCTTGGTTAACAGCTACTGCAGCGAGCGGCGTAAAAGCCATACGAGCAAGACCAATCCCAACAAATGTTGAGCCTCCCCCTAAAAGCCTTGCTTGCCACAAATTAAGCTGATTAGTTGTCATTTTTTTTATGTCTATATTGATAGACAATAATAAGTTTTACACGATGGCTATTCTAACTTATTTCTCAGTCCAAAAATATGAATGATTGAACTGAGAAAGTTTTTACTAGCCTTTAAAAGCCCAACCTAAGCCTAATAAACCAAGGATGACGAAACTCAACACAAAAGACGGCTCATCTGTGCTAGTTTGTATTTGATAAAATGATTGTTCAAAAGTATTTAAAGCAACCATGTCATTCTCTTCATCAGTCACCAAGAAGAAAGAAGTTTCTAAAGAAAGAGAAGATTGCGGCTCAAATTGAACTGAATCAAATAATTCACTGTCATCATTCTCAGCAAACACAGATAGACCAGCTACAATTTGATTACTATTGTCAAAGATTTCTTCAAGAATATCAATTGCACCTCCTTCACTTTGTGCAAAACTAAAATCAGCAATTTCTAGAGAAGTACCTTCAATGCTGACAGTATTGCTGATGGTTGCCAAATTAAATGCCAATTGAAGATCGAGAATATTCAAATCAGAGACAGTCAACTGCCCATTGAATTGATAGCTCAACTTAAGTTCATTGGGATTGCTGTTAAGTGGAATAACTTCTACCAAAGAGAAATCAGGAACTTGACCAGTGGCATTTACAGATAACAAATCCCATTGAGAAAAGAGTCCATTGTCGATTAAAATACTACCTCCATCAAAAAGCTCTTGCAAAGTACAAATAGGATTTGAGTCTGCATCACATCCAAAAGTGGTGACAGATGCCTGTAATTGACCTAAATTGAGTCCGAGGAAACCAATTAAGGTCGGCACTGTAACTTTTAAAAAAATTTTTAGATTACTCATGGTAAAGCTACTCCTGATTTTTCAAGATTTCTTGATAGTTATGAATCTCTGGATTACCATCTAAATAGTACTTGACTTGAGCGAACCAATCTTGAGTATGACGTGCATAGCGATGAGTTTCAAGAGCTATTTTTGAGACAAAAATTTCGTAAAAGAGAAATTTTTGTTGATTTTCAACCGATTGATAGAGAGAGAAAAAAGAGACTCCTTTTTCTTGTCGAGATTGGTTAACAAGTTGATCTGTTGCAGCTAAAAAAGCTCTTTTTTTTGCGGCTTTCACTTGAACTTTAGCAATGGTCGTTACTGGAATAGGAGCATCAACAGCATTGACGACCTTTTTTTTTGTTCCTATTATTCCAATATCAGAAACCAAAAAGATGCTCAAATAAAACAATGTCAGTAAGAGAAGAACCACAAATGGGTTATGTTTAGTCATTAGAAGAGACCTTTTGACTATCTATGGTTGGCGAATATTCAGGATACGACTCTTGATTAGTCTTTAGCAGTTTGAGCATGGATACAAGATGCAGATTGATGAAAATCGGTGCAGCAAACAAGGCTGCGTACATTACATTATGATGAGGGCCAACTTGTGAGAGCAAAAAGAATGCAAGTCCTGATGCAACCAATAGGATATCTACTAAGCCAAAAATGTTGGCAAACCAAATTTCGCCTTGGTTATTCCCATGTTTTGCAAATAAAAGACCAGCTTTTAAAGCAAAAAAAGCAGCGAGAATGTGAGTAGCACCATCAGCAATACCAAAATAAACTGGCATTACACCTAAAGAAGCCTCTACTAAAAAACCTGCACCGAAAAAGACTCGTAGCCCTTGAATCAACAAAATATATTCTTGAGGAATGGCTAATAGGTAAGAACGAAGAGGGGTAGCAAAACATCCGACTCCTACAATAGCAACACCTAGTACAATAGCAGCCAAGAAAGCAATACTATTAATGTTAGCAGGGAAAAGTTTTTGACCTGATATTAAAAAATGAAGTAATATCAGCCATACTCCAAAAATAACCCCTAAGCTAAATCGAAATTTTGGTTTTGCTCCAACTCGACGAAGACTTTCTAGAAGAAAGCCAGCTAGGATCAAATCAAAGACGACGATGTACAGAGTTGTGACCGTAAATGCCATATTCAGTCCTCAATTAGGATCAACAAAAAGTTTGGGAGAAAGAGAAATTAAAGAGTTGTGGATAATCTTTAAATCTCTCTTCAATGTAACACTATCTAAGTTCGTTTTCTCTTATTCATGGAGAAAACTTAAAGAATTGATTCATCTCTTAACCAAAAATGAAAGCTGAGGAGATGGGAGTAAAGGAAATATCATCAACAGAAAAATCATTGCCAAAAGCAATATTAGTGGTTTCTACAATATCAATTTTAGCTGTTGTGCTACTACCAGAGTTCCAAATCGCTGAGAACTGTTCAAAGACCCCTGCAATACTAGGGGTAGTAATAGGAGTTCCAACTACTTCTCCGTTAATCCGAAACTCTAAAACCCCAGGGCTTAAAGAGACAAAATCACCAACTGATGCTAGACTGCCCCACTCGGCCACAAAAGCAGATAATTCATAATCAGTGCCAGCCAAAACATCAATGGTTTGTGACCAAGCAATAATATCTGGTTCTACAGCAGCATTAGCAATTAGCATCAATCCATCGCCTGTCGTATGATCCCCAAAGGACACAGCTAGAGGATTAAAGTTTTGAGGATCATCGCCCACTTCATATTGTCTTTCCCCATCAACAGCAGGATTAAAATCAGCAAATTCATATTCAGTCAAAAAGCCAACATCTCCCGCCTCAAAATCTCCATTAAAGACTAAGTTAGTTCCACTAATCGCTGTTAAATCATCAGCACTGACCCTGTTAAGGGTCACTAATTCAGATCCATTAAAAGAAATGATGGTGTTAGTTCCCTCTTGAGTAAAGTCAAGAGCATCAACAGAGGTAATACCCAGTCCTTCAATACCAATCCGATCAATATCTAATTGAAAATCAGTAATCGTATTACTCTCTATCGGAAGCGTTCCGGTAGTAATCCAAAACGTATCCTGTCCTTCTCCACCCGTAAAAATATTATTGCCCCCTTCAAGCACAATAAATGTATCATCTCCTTCTCCTCCTAAGAATCGATCGCCTGCTCCTGCAAAGAACGTATCATTTCCTGCTTGACCATAAAGTCGATTACCCCCGTTACCTAAACTACTATCGAGAATATCATCACCGTCTCCCCCAAACACTCGATCCCTTTCTCCTGCTAAGATTTCATCATCCCCGTCACCTCCATAGAGTCGGTTACGACCTCGGCCTAAGGTACCATCAATAATATCGGCATCATTTCCCCCAAAGATTCGATCACTACGACTAGCCAAAAGCTCATCTAATCCTGGCCCGCCATAAATCCGATTGTTACCAAGTGTGCTTGGAAATGCAGGGGCTGTCGCTTGACTGGCATCAACTAAGTCATCTCCGACACCAGTAAAAACAGTGTCTTGATTTCCATCAAAATCATCATTGGGATCAGCAGCGTCAAAAACGTTATCCCCAGAATCACCCACAATCTGCTCTTTTTCAGCATCGATAGCAGCTTGTCGTGCAGGTACAATTTCATTAACATGGGTTACCAAATCAGTCGGTTCAGCAAATCGGTAAGTCCCTTGGATCGGCTCAAAAATAACTCCTTCAGGAATCACATAGGGATAAAAGTTGGTGAAGCCAATCATAACATTGGGGCGAGAAAGGAGATAATCAGGTTTCACCTCTGGTTCAATACTATGACCAATGGTAAATCCACTCGGGGAACGCATTGTTTCAAGAATCTCATCGAAAGAGGGAGCTAGTTCGATCGGTAATCCTCCTTCTGTGTAATAAGGACCAAATTCTTCAGGCCGATTGATATTGTAAGGGAGTTCGGTTACATAATTACCTCCTTTCCCTTGCTCATCCAGAATTTGATCGTAGTTATATTCAAAGCGAATACTTGCTGTTCCATCAGGATTCCCTTCAAAAATGGGAGTACTGATTTGGTGAATTACAGGTAAAACTACCCCTATATCTTCTACCCCATCATTATTGACATCAACCCCTAAATTACTATCAGGAAGAGTTTCAAATAGATCATATTCATTGCCAATGAGATCACCTGTCACTCCATCGTACTAAAACGTACTTTCAATTCTGTTAAGACTGGTGAGAAGCCAAAATTGCCGTTGATGCTTGAATGCCGTACAGATGAAATTGTTCTGCTAAAGCTCGTCCTAAGTCTTGATAACAAAGAACTCCTCCTCCAGAGGGATGAAACCAAAAAATTGGTTTCTGAGTATTTTCTGGAGCAAAAGAAACCAAATGGGTGTGAGATGTAAGGGAATGTCCTTCACTTTGTATATCAAGCAGTTGAGCGATTTTTTCGAGGGTAGGATGTTGCAACAGAGCCGTGATCGGCAAATGAATCGACCAACAATCATTGATAAGAGCAATCAAACGAACCGCACTGAAGGAATTTCCGCCTACATCAAAGAAATTATCTTGTCGCATTGGATTTTCTATTTTGAGGATCTCAGCCCACAATTGAGCTAATTTCTTTTCTGTCTCAGTACAAGGGGGTTCACTTACCTTAGCGTGGTTGTAATCCGTCGGAATCGGCAAGGCTTTACGATTAACCTTTCCGGTTGCTCCTAAAGGAAACTGATTGACAAAAATAAATCGAGAAGGAATCATATATTCAGGCAAAAAGTCAGCTAGATACTCTTGCAGTTCTTGCCAAGAAAGGTCTTCTCCATCTTTGGCGATAATATAAGCTGCTATGTAAGTTGCCTGTGGTTGATCACCGAGAACTTTAGCGACCGCATTTGTTACTTGGGGATGTCTTTGAAGAACGCTCTCTATTTCTCCTAACTCAATGCGATAGCCACGAACCTTAACTTGACCGTCTTCTCGTCCTAAAAATTCGAGATAACCTGTTGGACGACGAACCCCCCAGTCACCTGTTCGATAAATTCGTTCTTTGGACATGGGATGCACCACATAAGAAAGCTCTGTTTTAAGCGAATCTTGCCAATATCCTTGGGCAACTCCTACCCCTCCGATATAGAGTTCTCCTGGAACATTATCAGGTCGAGGCTGTTTTTTACTATCAAGCACATGAAACGTCTGATTGGTCAAAGGATAACCATAGGGAATGCTATTCCAACTAGGATTGACTTCCTCAATATCGTAGTAAATAGACCAAATTGACGCTTCTGTTGCCCCTCCTAAGCTAACTGTCTGTGCGGAAAACAATCTTTTGAGCTTTTCGGGTAACTGTACAGGAATCCAATCTCCACTCATCATAAATAGACGAATGGATAATTGATGAACCAAGGAATTACTTTCAAAATACTCCACCAGTAATTGCGCTAAAGCTGGCACGGAATTCCAAATGGTGACTTTTTGTTGTTCACAGAGTTGAGCGCAAAGCGACGGATCTCGATTCGCCCCTGCAGGCGGCAAAATGAGGGTTGCACCCGCAGCTATTGTTCCAAAAATATCATAGACAGATAAATCAAACGTTAGCTCAGATATGCCAAAAATCTTGTCATCCGCACGGATATTAAAACGATGATTAATATCCGTGATGGTATTAACAGGACCTAAGTGATCAAGCATCACTCCCTTTGGTTCACCCGTTGAACCTGACGTAAAAATGACATAGGCTAAGTCATGAGGAGACTGTAATAAAGGTAAATTTTCCTCTTTTGCCACTAGGGTGTCAGGAAAATCAACGGCTATTTTCTCTAAATTGTCTAAACAATGATCATTGAGATAATCAGAATGGGTTAATGCCAAACGACAGCCACAACGTTTTAAAATATTAAGTTTTCGGCTTTCGGGAAAGTTAGGATCTATGGGGACATAAGCAGCACCAGCAGCCATAATCGCTTGAGCCGCAATTATTTGTTCCCAACCTTTGGTAGCATAAACAGCAATTAATTCGTTAGGCTTTACATGATATTGTTGGCGTAAAGTCCAGGCGATTTGATTAGAGAGAACGGTTGCTTCTCCATAAGTAAAACTTTGAGTAGGTGTCACCAAAAAAGGTTTATCCGGTTGGGATAAAGCTTGCTCATAAAGATATTGATGCAAACATTTTTTAACCAATAAACTTGATGTTTTATTGTATTCTTGATGATGTTTTTCTTCAAGAGAAGAACGGAAATCAAAATAAGATTCCTGCCAGACACTTTCATCACAGCATACCTTAGATATCAAGCTAACATAAGCTTGAAACATATCATCTAAAACCTTAGGTTCAAAAGCCGATTCCATTGCATCCCAGATTAAAGAGACTCCCCCTCCGGGTCGGCTAATGACTTGATGATCTAATAACACTTGAGGAGTTTCCAGTCCGCAAAAAACAGCATTTTCTCCTTCAAGCTGGAATGTTTCTGGTGGAATTACAGTGCAAGGTTCACTTAACATACTAACAAAAGCGACCGGACTTGCTGTATGAAAAACTGAACCTTGCTGACGATTTCTTTCTTGCATTACATCAAGACCACAAACCATTGAGCGAGTCACATCTCGGAAGACTTGGCGATAAATTTCTAATGCGTATTCAGCAAAAGATTTAGCCTCAGTTAAATCAATTTCAACTAAGATCGTACTGGCAAAATTGCTGACAACTCCAGACAGATCACCAAAATCTCGGTCTCGGTTTTGCACCATCATGGTTAAGGAAAAATGCTGATCTTTTGACCAATAGGCAACGACTAAACTGAAAACAGTTAAGAAAAGTGTTGTGAGATTGATCCCTTTTTGCTGTGCTTGATAATTGAGAATTTCTTCTTGAAGGGATGATAGTTTGTGTTGGCGACGTACAAGATGAGAACGACGAGGAAGAGATGAATTTGTAACAAGGGGTAAAAGAGGGCCTCCTGGTAAGGTCTCTAAGCGTTTAAACCAATAATCTTTGGTTCGTTGATAACGTTCTGATGACTGTTTTTGTTGTCGATAAATTTCGTAACCTGAAAGCTCAAAGACTTTTTCTTCCCAATGGCGATCAGGGTCAGCATACATCTGAGATAATTCAGATAAGATTGTGCGTACGCTACTACCATCTAGAAATAATAAATCTAGGTTAAGATGAAGACGACTTGTTTCTTTCAAATAACTAATTTCTAGGTAGATATTAGGAGGATGATCGGCTTGAAGATTAGCTCGATAGAGACGTTCTCTGATCTTTTCTAATTGACAAGTGGCCACTTCTAAATCTAAATATCTTAGGTCATTTTCAGGCAAATAAGTGACTGAAACCGAATCCTCTATCACAATTTCTACACTGGGTAAAACTTTAGCTCTGAGGATTGAATGCCTTGCCAGTAAACGGTTTAGGGCTGTCTTTAAAGCATAACTATTGATTTCAGGAACTTCAAACTCAAAATAAATATGAGGGTGAACATGAAGATCAAAATCAGTCTGTTGTCCAATAAAATAGGCTCTTTGTAGAGGAGACAGTTTGAGAAGTACAGGATCTTGTTCTTCTTTAAAAAGAGGCTGTATGGGGACAGATTCAAGATTGAGTTTGGTCATTTTTTAGGCTCCTAAAAGTTTTTGAATGGCAGAATTGAGGGTATTAGCACTGTAAAAAGTTTCGGGAGTTAATAACTCATCAGGGAAAGTAATACCAAACTCATCTTCAAGATCAAGCATTAAATTTGTAGCAGCCATTGAATCCAATCCTAAACTTGTTAATTCAGTATTGTCACCAATTTGATCTACGGATGTTATGAGCTTTAAATGCTCAACCATACATTCTTTTAATTGTTCAAGAGTATTAGCCACAGGGAACGCCTCCTAGTTCTTTGATTGTTGTTGTTAAATTTTGAGGATTGATCTGCACAGATTCGTGTCCGGTGCGTAAAGTGTATAATTCCACTGGTTGACCATAGCGTAATGCGATTTCGAGTGGAGCAGGACGAGTTAAAAAGGCAACTAAGCTCGCTGTTAGACCATAAGCACCTACATTAGGAATGGCAACCAGATCCCCAACTTGAGCAGATGCTGGTAAGTTTGCATTACGAGAGAGACAGTCAAGAGGACTACATAACGGACCAACCACAAACGTTTTGCCCTTATTTACTGTCTCATCGATAACCATCTCAGATTCAGTAGAGAGATCATACATAAAGACATAACCTCGCGGAATTCTCCCCAATCCAGACATCCCCCCTAAATGGTTGATTCCTGTATCTAAAACAACAAATTGGGAGTTATTTTTGCCCTCTTTAATATCCAAAATTGTTGCTATTAACGTGCCACTAGAAGCTGCTAAATAACGGCCTGATTCAAACCAAACTTCAGCTTCTGCACTATATTTTCGCTTCGCTAACAGTTCCTCTAAACGAGTTCGTAAATTAGCCAGAGAAATCGGTTGTTTTTTGCTGGCATAAGCCCAAGGAAATCCCCCTCCCAAATCAATAATCTGTGGTTGAAAATTTAACTGACTGGATAACCTTTCTACACACTCTATTCCGGCTGTAAATGCTTGGAGTAAAATCTCCTCACTTTCAAGTTGAGTTCCATAGTAAACATGATAACCCACTAAATCACTATAAGGACTCAATTCATCGAGTTTTTGAGAATCCTTTAGTAGGACGCTTTCCTCAAATCCAAATTGAGTTTGTGCGCCACTCATAGCTAATCCTCCTTGCAATGATGCTTCTGGATTAATTCGTAGTAATAGACGAACTTTTTGTTGAGCTTTTTGAGCAGCTTGATCTATCCGTAACAAATCGGTATAGGATTCTACCGAAAAATAACTGACTCCCCATTCAATTGCTTGGCTAATCTCTTGTGCCGTTTTGCCTGGTCCACTGTAAAGAATTTGGTCAACCGAAATACCTGAATAATAGGCAACTTTCAGTTCATTTTCTGAACAAACTTCTAGGCAACAACCATTTGCTTTAGCCTCCCTGACAAGAGCAGGTAAAGGATTACATTTAAGAGAATAAAACCACTTTGCGGTCGTTGGTAGAGCTTGTTGTAATTCAGTCACTCGTTGAGCAAAGACATCGAGATCATAAATGTACAAAGGTGAACCAAAACGAGCAGTGAGAGAACGCCATTGTTGAAACATTTGCGTTCGGGTGTTTGACGTTTCCAAGGGCAACATAATCTTGTTTCTCCAAAGACTAAATAAGGATAAAATGTTGAGATCTAATGATTTGCTGTGAATTGATCATCTGACGATCATCTTTTCCTTAGCATTTTCTTGCTGATAGATAAGAGCTAAGGCTTTTCGGTCAACTTTTCCATTCAAAGTATTGGGCAATTTCTCGACAATATTCACCACATCGGGAAGCTTATAGGGTTCTAATTTCTCTCCCAATTTTGTCAAAAGTTGTTGTGGAGAAACCTCTGGTTGCTCGACAACAACAAACAAGATTAAAGCTTCTTCGACTTGTACCAATGAGGCTATTTTGACCTCATCAATTTCAATTGCGGCTTTTTCAATCTCTAGGGGATGAATCCGAAAACCTTTCCGTTTAATTTGTTCATCACGACGACCCACAAAATAAAGATAACCGTCTTCATCCATTTTGAAATTATCCCCTGTATAAAGACAGCGACCGATTCCTAAAGGATGGGTTCGATAGCGAAAATCAGTTTCCATTGGTGCTTTCCAATAGCCTAATGCCAAATGACGTCCACAGACGACTAACTCTCCCACTTCACCAACAGCTAAAGGTTTTCCCATATCGTCAACAATTAGCGTTTCTGTATCATCTAAAGCTCGACCCACTGAGTGGGGGCGCATTTTCAATTCTTCGGGGGTCAAAATCGATACCCGTTTACATTCTGTTAGTCCATACATGGGATAGACAGATGCGTTGGGAAAGGACTGTTGCAATCGCTCAATATGTTGCCAACTTAGATGCGCTCCCGTATTCGTTGCTAAACGGATTTCTGGTAAAGTTTCCTGTCGTCGTTCTAGAATTTTTAAAAGGGACTCAAAAAGATTAGGGACTCCGGGTAGTACATTAATCCCTTTTTGTCGTAAACGAGCTAACAATGGAGGACCGGCAAAATCGGCACGACTAATGACCAAACGTGCCCCTACTTGTGCTGCCAGAAAAGCTTGGTAAAGCCCATAGTCAAAAGATAAAGGAAGGAAAACTCCAATAGAATCCTCACAACAATAACCTAAGCGTTTTTGGATTTTCTCGATCACGAAAAGTATGTTGTCTTGTGTCAGAACAACGCCTCGTGGTGTTCCCGTTGATCCAGAAGTGTAAATAATTAATGCAGGATCTGTATCTATTGTACCAGATGCTAGGGCAATTTCTTGGAGTCCCTTGTAACTTTCTTCCCAAGACGTTAATTGAATCTCGTCAACAATAGACAAGTTAGCCTTTAATTGGCTTTCTAAACAATGACTTTTGGACTGATTGTTTTGATCTAAAACGATGAGTTTGGCTTCTAATTGCTCGCTAATATTTTTTAGGGTTGCCTCAGTGCTGTCTTCGTGCAGAATTGTGACAATTCCCCCTAAAACATTCACAGCAAAAAAGGTTAACAAAACTTCTGGGCTATTGGCAGCAGCAATGACCACTCGATCCCAACGTTTTATTCCCATTGCTTTGAAACGTTGAGCTAATTGATAAACAATACTGACTGTTTGAGCATAAGTATAGGGACGTTCCCCATCCAAATATACTTGATTAGGATAGCTAACAGATGTTTCCCATAAAAGAGAAGTCAGAAGTTTTTTAGGCATTTTGTTGATTGGAGAAGAGTGACTACAAAAAGGGTTTTGTTGATAACTCGTTGGATAGAGTTGTATCGGTATTAAGACTATGTTCAAACGTAAGTGAAAACGCTTGAGGAATCAAAAACCTCTATTTACGATAGATTTCAATCATTCTGTCAGGATACAAACCTCTATGAATTACCTTAAGTTTTTTCTTGCTCTATTTCTGGCGTAAATAAACCAATGTATGAGAAGAAATTGGTAGAACTAGATAGTAAATATTTGTTTGATTCTTGACGAACTGGGTTAGCGAGCAACTATTTACGAATTTGATTAGGGTGTTCTAAACCTGCATCAGCGTAAATTTCTCGACGATAAAGTTTTTGTGCGCTTAGTTGCATAAATCCCTTGATAGCCATTGCTATGTCATGTAAACGCTCTGAAGGGTATCTTTTGGTTAACTGTTGATAAACCAATTCAATATATTGACGTCCATAAGTGATATGTCTTCCTTCATCAAGATGGTGCAAGCGATTTATATCTTGTATAAAAGAAGGTAAGTTGTTGTCTTTTGCCATTTTTCGATTATAAAAGTCAACAATTTCCTCAAAGATCAAAATACGGCTAAAGAGCATAAAATTGGCAATATCAACTTCAGGTAAGTTAGCCAGTGCTAAAGCCCGATCTGGATAAATTTTACCACCATACTGCAAACAAAATTTGGAAAAATACCACATATGCTCATTTTCTTCTGCAATTAGATGGTGTAAATACTCGGAAAGAAACTCAAAACCGGGTGTGTGAAGTCGTCCTGTCATTTCGATCAATAGTTCACGAATTCCAGTTACGTTTAGGCTACAAAAATTGATGAATTCCCATTTGCTTAATTCAACTAACTGTTCTTGGGTTAATTCGTTTTCAAATCTTGTACCATGTACTGACATCAAATTGGCTGACATCAATAATTTACCTTTCTCTATGCTTTCAGGCCAAATCAGTTCTTTGAATGGATCGTAAGTATCTTTGTTGGTTTGCTCGATTAGTTTATTGAGCGTTCTTTTGATCTTAGACAGATCTTGAGTGAGTGCTAGCTGGTTCATGTGTCTTTCCCATTGAAATTGATTGATTACTATCTATGACATTCATCACTTTCGTTGTTTATTCCCGAAAAAAGTTAAGAACGATACAAAACTTTACATTTTGCAAGTGTCGAGTGTTTTGGTTTTAGCCTTAATCACTTAAGTTTGTTGAGAATTGACCACCCACAAAAACCGTTAGAACGAGTAGAATAGTTAGGATATTCAGCAGATAAGGTGAGTTCTGATGGTACAAGCTCCTTCTAAAACCAAACCAGTCTTACTCCAACTCCCTGATGAGAGTGCTCTAACGGTGAAT
>JBFRWQ010000127.1:0-7781 GCA_051439665.1 Microcystaceae cyanobacterium
ATGGCAAGTAATGTATAAAAATGTGGAACTTCCTTGTTTACGTGGGTGGGATGACAAAGGAAAGTTATTACCGACTCCAGAAGAAGCTCTTGTAGAAGCAAAACAACGGGCTGAACAAGAAAAGCAACGGGCTGATCATTTAGAAGCCAAATTACGAGAATTAGGTGTTAATTTAGATGAACTTTAGTTAGGGCTTGCTCAATTCCCCTAAAACCCTTATAGATCAAGGTTTTGAGGATGCTTCTTAGCCAGAAAAGTGCCAACAAAAGCGATGTAGTATAATAGAATTGTGGTACTTTTTCTCTTTTTTAGGACACTTAAAAGGGTAGTGTAAAGAGTAATTCTATATCCCCAAGTTATACCCTAAGACTGTTCAGATTACAAAAATTTTAACAGTAACTCTCCCATTTCTTGACAGCCTACTAAGGTCATTCCCTCAGACATAATATCCCCTGTGCGATAACCGCTTTCTAAAACTGTCTGTACTGCTTGTTCAATTTTAGTCGCTGCTTGATCTTGATCAAGGGCATAACGCAACATCATCGCAGCGCTTAATACCTGTGCTAAGGGGTTCGCCTTATCTTGTCCCGCAATATCGGGCGCTGATCCATGAACTGGTTCAAAAACCCCTGGTTTATCTGCGCCTAAACTAGCTGAGGGGAGCATTCCGATGCTTCCTGTTAACATAGCTGCTGCATCTGAGAGAATATCCCCAAATAAATTCCCTGTCACAATGGTATCAAATTGTTTGGGCGCACGGACTAATTGCATGGCCGCATTATCGACATAAAGATGGGAAAGTTCTACATCGGGGTAATTTTCCGCCATCAGTGTCACCCGATCTCGCCATAACTGAGAAACATCTAGAACATTTGCTTTATCCACTGAGCATAACTTCCCTTGGCGCTTTTGTGCTGTTTCAAAGCCAACTTTAGCAATGCGATCAACTTCTGAGGTTGTATAAGCCATTGTATTGACACCCCGTTGTTCCCCTGTTTCGGTGGTAAAAACCCCTTTGGGTTGACCAAAATACACCCCTCCTGTTAATTCTCGCACCACCATAATATCTACCCCTTCTACCACCTCTTTTTTCAGGGTAGAAGCATCAATTAGTTGAGGAAAAATCGTGGCTGGCCGTAGGTTAGCAAATAGATTTAAGCCTGCTCTAAGTCCTAGTAATCCTGTTTCTGGTCGCTGATGACGGGGTAAATTATCCCATTTATAACCCCCAATGGCTGCTAATAGCACAGCATCACTGTTTTTGCATATTTCTAAGGTTTCATCGGGTAAGGGGTTTTCTGTTGCGTCAATGGCCACTCCCCCAATTAAGGCTTCTGTGAAGTTAAATTGTAAATCGAAGGTTTGGGCAACGGATTCTAGAATCTTGACGGTAACGGCCATTATTTCTGGTCCAATGCCATCACCAGGTAACAAAGTGATACGATATTGCTCAGTCATGGGAAGATTTATTTAGCACAGCCTTTTATCTTAACAACTTATTGGACATCAATAAATAGTATTTTTATATCATCTGTCAGGATTAATCTAAATTTCATAATAGGAATCAGACAAACGATGTAAGGTAAAAAAAGAGCAGCCTATCTCAATCAGGGAACATCGATATGAGCTTAAGCAGTGACGTAATAGTAATTGGCGGTGGTATGGTAGGATTAGCGATCGCTGTCGAATTGCAACAGCGAGGCGCATCTGTTACCGTCTTCAGTCGTCAAATTCAAGAAGCTGCTAGTATTGCAGCCGCAGGAATGTTAGCCCCCCACGCTGAAGAGTTAGAAGGGGTGATGTTAGATTTATGCTTAAAATCTCGTTGGTTATATGCTGAATGGGTTAAGAAATTAGAGCAGTTAACGGGATTAGAAACCAGTTACCATCCTTGTGGCATTTTAGCCCCTGTTTATGAGTTACCAGACCAGAAAAACACAGATTCTCTTTGGTTAGATCAAAAGACGATTCAACTTTATCAACCAGGCTTAGGAGAAGATGTCATTGGGGGATGGTGGTATCCTGAAGATGGTCAGGTGGATAACCGCAAAGTGACCACTGCTTTAAGACAAGCAACAGAAATATTAGGAATTACAGTTCATCAAGGGGTATCTGTCACAGCGATTAGCCAAAAAGATGGTCAGGTGCAGAGTATTTCCACCTCTCAAGGAGAATTTACGGCTGATACCTACGTTGTAGCATCAGGTTCATGGGCAAGTCAACTGTTACCCTTACCTGTCCGTCCGATTAAAGGGCAAATGTTAGCTTTAAGGATGCCCACACCGCCTGATCAGCCCTTACCTTTACAAAGAGTCTTATTTGCCCCTCAAACCTACCTTGTTCCTCGCCAGGATGGTCGTTTAATTGTGGGTGCAACGGTGGAAGATCAAGGATGGACTCCCCATAATACCCCTAATGGAGTACAAACCTTAATTCAAAGAGCCATACGTCTCTATCCTTCCTTAGCTGACTGGCCAATTGAAGATTACTGGTGGGGGTTTCGTCCCAGTACCCCCGATGAATTACCGATTTTAGGCTATGGTGATTGTAAAAACCTCATTTTAGCCACAGGACACTATCGTAATGGCATTTTATTAACCCCTATTACCGCTAAATTAATCGCTGATCTGATTATTGATCAGAAAGTTGATCCCCTATTGAGCCATTTTCAGGCGGATCGATTTTACAACACTGCTAACCACAACAATAGTAAAATGACAACTGTTACCGCTTCATCTTCCCTTTCCGTTGCTCAAAATAACGGAGTCACCATTCATCCTGAGTTAATCCCTGATGATCCCCTTATTATTGCAGGGAAATCGTTTAATTCCCGTTTAATGACTGGAACAGGTAAATATCCCAGTATGGAAGTCATGCAGCAAAGTGTGGCCAGTAGTGGCTGTCAAATTGTTACTGTTGCAGTGAGACGGGTGCAAACCAAAGCGCCTGGCCATGAAGGGTTAGCAGAAGCGCTTGACTGGTCACAGATTTGGATGTTACCTAATACAGCAGGCTGTCAAACAGCAGAGGAAGCAGTAAGGGTTGCCCGTTTGGGTCGAGAAATGGCGAAATTGTTAGGGCAAGAAGACAATAATTTTATTAAGCTAGAAGTGATTCCTGATGCTAAGTATTTACTCCCTGATCCTATTGGCACATTACAAGCGGCTGAACAATTAGTCAAAGAAGGATTTGCTGTATTACCCTATATTAACGCTGATCCCCTCCTCGCCAAGCGATTAGAAGAAATTGGCTGTGCCACCGTGATGCCGTTAGGATCACCCATTGGATCGGGGCAAGGGATTCGTAATCAGGCAAATATCGAAATTATTATTGAACAAGCACAGATTCCCGTCGTAGTGGATGCAGGAATTGGCACACCTAGTGAAGCCGCCCAAGCAATGGAAATGGGGGCTGATGCAGTGTTAATTAATAGTGCGATCGCCTTAGCCGAAAATCCCCCTCTCATGGGGCAAGCGATGGGTTTAGCAGTGAAAGCAGGGCGCATTGCCTATTCAGCAGGAAGAATGCCCTTAAAAGACTATGCAAGCGCTAGTTCTCCTTTGACGGGAACCGTGAATGGTGGCTGAAGTAAACGAATTAGAATAATTAGTGTAATGTGCGTTAAATTTGGTTAATGTACTAAAATAGAATGATAGGATAAGGGAGACTGCTGTAATGCTAGTCTATCTATCTTAGATAAACATCATGAAAGATAACTTTTGGGGGTTTATATGGCAAAGTTTTCTAGAAATTTATGCAGTTCCCGCTACTTTTCTAGGAATCATTATTTCAATCTTAGCTTGGGTTATTTCAGCAAAAACACAGATTTCTTTAGCTTTAGTAATTACAATAGCAGTTTTTACTGTGATCATGATTATTACTCTGTTTCATTCAGCTTATAAAGCTTTTAGAAAAGTAAAAAAGCTAGAGTCTGAGTTAAAAGAAACTAAACAAATTAATCAAAATTTAGTTAATGAAATTGAGAAATTTAAGCAAATTCAAAATCCTAGAGTTTTGAGAGTTGAAAAACAAGGGGATACAGATTCAATAATATGTCTGTTGGAAAAATCTGATTTATTTACAGCAGAAGCATTAATCTCCTTTTACTATATCGATGAGGATGGTTTTGAAAGATTAATAGGAGGTGGTTTTATACTAACTATACAAGGTGATGGTAAAATGCAAGCCAAAATTGATAAACCAATTTATCAAGCCATTCTCGATCAATTAGCTAACAATGATAATCAAACACTAAAAAGAATAGAAGTTAGATTAGGACTTCCTAGAAGCTTTCGTCAACCCTGAATTGAATTTAATAGGAGATTCACATGGAAAGTACAACTAACCCTCCCCTTTTGTCCCCTAAAGGAACATTCCCCGCAACTGTTGCTGAAATTATTGATAAGTATAAACTGGTTATTAATAGAGGTAAACAACATAATCTGGAAAAAGGTCAGAGAATGCAGGTTTATCGTTTAAGCGACGATGAAATTAAAGATCCCGAAACGGGAGAATCATTAGGCTATTTAGAATTATTGATAGGAACAGGAGAAATTATTTATGTTCAAGAAAAAATGTCTATTCTTGAATCAGTAGAAGTATATAATCCCTATTTAGGAGAAACTTTATATCCTGCCTTTGATAAACCTCAAGTTGGAGATAAAGTAAAACCAATATAGACTAAAAAAAAGAGGGTTTAACTTACCATTACACAACAACCTTATATATTTTATTTGTTGCTCCAGAGATTCTTATAGGCTATACAACTCTTTAAACCATTTAACAAAAGCTTGTCCTCTTGGATGGGTAGGATCAAGATTTTTACACTTTACTGCTAAATGTAATTGTCTCCCAGGTTCATTTTGCCATGCTAACCAAGTATGAATTAAGGCTTTATCTCTATGATTATCTATATAAGATGCACCTTGTTGTTTTGCTTCAGCCACAACTTCTTTAGTATAAAGCCATAAAGGATTACTTTCAGGATCAGGAATTAAATAAGTTAAAAAAGTTTCTAACATTCCTTCATTTTTGTTGTCTGGCATCATCCAAACCCCAAACTTAATATTACCTTCTAAAGTTATAATTAAACCTTGATCTGGTAAATATTTTGGTATTTCAGGTATATCTGTTTCAGGATATTGATCATCATAATATTTTTTGATCGCTTTTGTGCAGATATTTCTTACACTTTCCCATGTATTTTGATCGGTAAAATCCCGATCCATAATCCATCCTAATGCTGAACGATTACTTGCTTTCAATTCTGTGGTAATTTTTGTAATCGTTTCCTCAGTATTGAAAGACTTATTAACCTTCGATTCATCCTCACTGGTTTTAGATTTTAAAACCTCAATATCAACCACATACTTTTTAGGGGAAATTTCCCAAGGGTTTACTCCATTTTTTTCCATCAATTCAGGAATCACTCTTTTATCAGTATTCCCTTCTACTAAAAGTAACTTAGGATTCTTTTTAGCCATAATTAACGAACCTCAATCTCACTTTCAGCAGCTACAACAATCTCTTTCATATCGAAAAAAGTTGCTCGTTCCTTTTTCTGTTCAATTCGATGAATGATAATTTGATTTTTATCATCATTCATATTAATATTTTCCTCATTTATTAAATCTGCTAAACTTGTCCAACAATCACTATTATGAGTCGTGGCAAAGACTTGTATGTTATAGTCATTGGCGATTTTCCAGATTAACTTCCACATTTTTAACATTGTCTCAAAATGAAGTCCACTATCAATTTCATCTAATAAAACAATTCCATTTTGACTATTCACCATAGCTAAAGTTATGTTTAAAAGTTGCCAAATTCCATCTCCCATTATACCAATTGGGACAGGTTCTTCAGAGCCAGACCAGAGAATTTTAAAGCCCCCCCTGTTGCTATCAGTTGACTTAATATCAATGGCAATTCCTTCAATATTAGGATCAATGATTTGTAAAGCTTCGATTACTATTTTTTGTTTAGGGGTTAAGCTAATATTGTTAAAGATGTTTACCAATTTTTCAATATCTAATCCGATAGGCTTGACAAAGTTAATAGTATTTATTTGACTATTGGATAAACGAATTAATTTTCTAATATGGGGAGGAAACAGGGTTTGATTAAGGGATAAAGGTATTTCTAAAGGCTCAAATTTTGTCCATTGTAACCTTAAATTGGTATTTCCCAAATAACTACTGTTCTGATCTATAAGATCAAAATAATCATCTGAATTTAGAGTATTGATAGAAATGGATAGTTCTCTTTGGTTGGTTTTATTATTACCAACAATCGATATTTTGGAGTCTGTATAATTTGTATTAATGTTATCGATTTTATCAAGATTAAACAAATATTTAATATGAAAATCTTTAGCCATTCGTTTAATAGGATGTTCGCTTTGAAAATCTTGGTCTTCTAACCAAGAAACTTCACCTCGATAATCTAAAATATCTAATAATGATTTAATATTATTGGGTGAGTCAAGAAAATATATAGCTTCTAAGATAGATGTTTTTCCACTATTATTACTTCCCACTAATAAATTGATCTTTCCCAAGTTAGAAAGTTGAAAAGAGCGGAATCCACGGAAATTTTCTATTTGTAACGATGTCAGCATAAAAATGTTTACTCCATAATTATAAGTCGCATTGTCAATATCTAATTCAGTCTTTTAATAATAACATAGAATTTTTCAAGACTGCTCAAAAATAATTCGATTAACTTCCCCGCTTAATTCATCTCTCCAAACCGATATCCTTTGCCATAAACCGTATGAATTAAGGATGTTTCCCCTTTTCCTTCTATCTTGCGTCGTAATAATCGAACCAAAGCTGCTAAAACATTACTATTAGGCTGTTCATTATCTCCCCAAAGATGATGATAAATTTGAGTATGAGTTAATAATTGATTAGGAGATTGCATAAAATAAGCCAGTAATTCACCTTCTTTTTCCGACAGATTAATCACTCGCTCTTGACGATAAGCAACTTGATTCTCTTGATCAAATTCTAGATCACCGACTTTTAAAGCAGTAGGAAGCGCTTTTGTTTCTATGGACGAAGAGCGACGCAATAATGCACGAACCCTCGCTAATAATTCCCTTAATTCAAAGGGTTTTACCATATAGTCATCTGCTCCTCCATCTAACCCAATGACTCGATCATCAAGGGTATCTTTAGCAGTTAAGAATAAAACAGGGGTGTTATTTCCCTGCGATCGCAAAGAGCGACAAATATCTAAACCCGACTGATAGGGTAACATCCAGTCTAAGATGAGTAAGTCATAAGTATTTTCTAAAGCTAATTCGTAGCCTTTCAAACCGTTATCAGCCACATCTACTGTGTAACCCTCATAGGTTAAAACATGGCTGAGAGGATCGGTTAATTCGGTTTCGTCATCTACTAGAAGAATACGCACAGATTTTAGAAGGAATTTTTCTTAGTAGGATGGGCTTTGCCCATTTAATCATTATACTAGAAGAATACGCACAGATTTTAGAAGGAATTTTTCCTAGTAGGATGGGCTTTGCCCATTTAATCATTGTACTTAACACAAATCAATATCTATTTTTTCCTATAACTGTATCGTGAATCAAAGATACAGTTCCCCTGTCATGGGCTAAGACACAAATCAAAAGTGATCAGGTTTTCCCCCAAATCATTTCTGTGTCTAACCCATCCGACTCATTTCAAGCCACAACCTTAATTACTATCCGATTTCGGCTTATAAGTAGATTTAACCTGCAATTCTTTTAACTGCTGATTATCCACCGTAGAAGG
>JBFRWQ010000128.1:0-5693 GCA_051439665.1 Microcystaceae cyanobacterium
TCATGTGGAAGGGGTTTAAGGTCCAGTTGTGGAATCCTTGTAAGAACAAGATAAAGCGGAAAATTCCTGCTACTCCAAAGCTAGGAGCGAAGAACCAGCTAGATTGTCCTAGAGGATACATTAAAAATACGCTGACGAATACAGCAATGGGACCAGAGAAGGCAATGGCGTTGTAAGGACGGATGCCGACTAGACGGGAGATTTCAAACTGACGAAGCATGAAGCCAATCAGTCCAAATGCACCGTGAAGGGCAACAAACGGCCATAAACCACCAATTTGACACCAACGGGTGAAGTTACCTTGGGCTTCGGGTCCCCATAGGAAGAGAAGGGAATGTCCGAAAGCATCAGCCGGGGAAGAAACGGCTACGGTTAAGAAGTTTCCACCTTCGAGGTAGGAACTGGCTAAACCGTGGGTGTACCAGGAGGTAACAAATGTTGTTCCGGTTAACCATCCGCCAAGTGCGAGGTACGCACAGGGGAATAGTAATAAACCAGACCAACCAACGAATACAAATCTATCGCGCTTTAACCAGTCATCGAGGGCATCAAACCACCCTCTTTCTGGGGCGCGTCCTACTGCAATAGTCATAGGAGCTTTTTCCTCTGCTTAACTGAGATCAACAGCAAAATTTCTTAATGTGAACTATTCTGCGCTTTCGTCAGATGATTCCCATTTTCTTATAAGATGAGACCAATGAAAACTAGATCGTTAGACGATTTGAGCTTTCAAGGGAGAAAGGGGTTATGCCAACCCTTGGCGGAAAATCCGTTTTCGGGTTTTAACGTTTCTTAAAGTAGCACATCCTCGACCCCAATTCCAAGGAAATATGAGAATCTTAGGGAGGCTGACCTTAAGCAGTCCTTAAAATATTATTAGCAAAAAATTTACAATTTGACATAATCTCCCTCATAATTTTGCTGGTGTCTCAGGTAATCGGGATTTTTAAAAGAACCAAAAAATATACCCAATCCTGCTTAATCCTACCCAATTATTCCTAGATAGTGTGACCATGACTAGATTATTTTGAGTTCAATTTTATCTAGGGGATTTGCTATGATCTAGGATAGTGAAAGACTTTAGCGATATTTATGACTGATCATGTAGAAATTCAAGGCACAGTAGTGGCAGTTCAAGCCAATTTTTACCAAGTTCGTCCAGATGCTCCTCAATTTGACCATGATTTACTCTGTACTCGTCGGACTCGTCTGAAAAAAATCAGACAACGGGTGATGGTAGGGGATAGGGTGAAAGTTGAAGAGGTTGATGTGGTTGAGGGACGGGGAGCGATCGCTGAAGTGTTTCCCCGTAAAAGTGAACTAAGTCGCCCTCTGGTGGCTAATGTGGATCAAATTCTACTGGTTTTTACGGTCGCTGAACCAACATTAGATCAATGGCAATTAAGCCGTTTTCTGGTTAAGGCTGAAGCAAGTGGTTTGGAGGTTTGTCTCTGTTTAAATAAAATTGATCTAATTGATGAAAAACAGCAATTAATCTATCAGACACAGTTAAAAGATTGGGGATATAATCCGATTTTGATTAGTGTTAAACAGGAAATAGGATTGGATAAGTTAGGGAATTACTTAAAAGAGAAAACCACAATTTTAGCAGGTCCTTCTGGTGTGGGAAAATCGAGCTTAATTAATTGGTTAATTCCCCAAAGTAATCAGCGCATCAATCAAGTTTCTGGTAAATTGCAAAAAGGTCGCCACACAACCCGTCATGTGGAGTTATTTGACCTTCCTCAAGGGGGATTTTTAGCAGATAGTCCAGGCTTCAACCAGCCCGATATTGATCAAACGCCTCAAGAGTTAATACAGTGTTTCCCTGAAGCAAGAGAACGATTAGAGACAGGAATTTGTCAATTTAATGATTGTCTGCATCGTAATGAACCCCATTGCGTCGTGAGGGGAGATTGGGAGCGCTATGATCATTATCTACAATTTTTAGAAGAGGCCAGCGCTCGTCAGCAAAAGTTACACCAACAATCTGATCCAGAAACTGCTTTAAAGCTTAAAATTAAAGCATCGGGTCAACGTCAATATGAACCAAAATTAGAAAGTAAAAAATATCGTCGTCAATCTCGCCGTCATAAACATCAACAATTACAGGAACTTTATGACCCTCAAAAAGAAGAAGAGATAGGGGAACTTTGATTTTTCTTGAGATGGCAGAAAACAGAGAAAAAATAAAGCGACTGATAGAATCTGATCAGCGCTAGGCTGAGAATTAAGTCTCTATCTTGAGAATCAATAGCGCTTTGATTGATCATTAATCTGTTTTCATAGAAGTTGAGTTGACTGAGAGACTGTCTATAACCTTCTGGGGTTAACCTTGCACATTCCATTAACCGTCGAAGTTTTAGCGCTTTCTTTTGACAAAAATCACTATCAGCTTGAATTAATTCTTGTGACGGAAATAGAACTAATTGATCTATTTGATTCATAGCGATCGCATATCGAGAGTACCTTTAGGGGGAGCGTCTGGATCACCAATCATTCTGACAACAAGATCTGGTGCTTGACGCATCAGTTGAATTCGGTACAGTGAGGCGATATGCTCATCCAGTAAGTATTGAATTGTCATGCAAGACTCACTGATTCAGTCAATTTTTGCTTAATATCTGCATCTGCTTTTAATTGACGAAACCTCTCTCGTGCAGGAGAAGGATTCTGTCTTTGTTCTTGACGTTGCTGGTGGCTAAACTCTAGCCAGTCAGCCAAATAAGCACTGACTTCTTCTTTGTTGTGTAGATAGTAAAGAATCGTTGCGTAAATCTGTTCTAGGGTAATTGTCTCAAATTGCTGGTCAATTTCTTCAGGGGTTTTGGCATGGTAGATGTATTCATAGAGAACGCTTTCAATACCAATACGGCTGCCTGTGATGCGGATATCGTCAGAGGATAGAAAATTGAAGTAATCTTGGATTTGCATAGCAATTTGCCATTACCCGTTTGAAAATTCTCTTAAAATTATAATTCAAATATCCAGAAACTTAACAAACAATCACTATGAGAGAGTACTCAAGGAAATCATCGTTTGAAGATGATTGGGATTAAGATGAATGAGACAATCCCGACTTGGCGTACAATAGAAACCTAAGTGTCAAAATTGTAAATAAATGCAAATTTATCTTGACTACAGCGCAACCACCCCTCCGAGATCAGAAGTCATTGATGCCGTTCAATCCCAGTTAAGAGAAAATTGGGGAAATCCGTCTAGCTTACACAGATGGGGAGAAAGATCAGCCCTGACGCTAGAAACGGCTCGTTTACAGGTTGCTAATCTGATTCACGCATCAACCCCTGATACAATCATTTTTACTTCTGGGGGAACAGAAGCGGATAATGGGGCAATTATGGGGATTGCTCGTCAATATACCACGCCACAACATCTCATTATCTCTAGTGTAGAGCATTCAGCGATCGCAGAACCAGCCCGCCAATTAGAATCAGAAGGATGGCAAATCACCCGTTTACCTGTCAATGCTCAAGGAAGAGTTAATCCTTTAGACTTAAAAGCAGCGATTCAAGAGAATACGGTTTTAATTTCTATTATTTATGGGCAAAGCGAGGTAGGAACATTACAACCCATTGAAGCATTAGGACAAATTGCCCGATCGCATAATATCCCCTTTCACACCGATGCGGTACAAGTAGCAGGGCGCTTACCCATTGATGTCCAACGCTTACCTATCGATTTATTATCTTTATCTAGTCATAAAATCTATGGTATTCAAGGTGCAGGGGCGTTATATGTACGGGAAGGGGTAAAAATCTTACCTTTACTGGCAGGAGGAGGACAAGAAAGTAAATTACGCTCTGGGACACAGGCCGTTGCTGCGATCGCTGGATTTGGGGTAGCCGCCCAATGTGCCTTAGAGGAGATGGAGTCAGAAAGTCAACGGTTGAGGGAGTTGCGAGATCGCTTATTTTTCCTCTTAGCAGACTGTCCCTATTTACAGCCAACAGGCGATCGGATCTACCGTTTACCCCATCATGTTAGCTTTATTGTTTGTCCACCTGAGCATTTTTCTGGTTCAGTTACAGGGAAAACCTTAGTGAGACAGATAAATTTAGCAGGAATTGGCATTAGTGCGGGAACAGCCTGTCATAGTGGAAAATTAAGTCCTAGTCCCGTTTTACAAGCAATGGGATATTCTGATGCTGAAGGATTAAGAGGAATTCGTTTAACATTAGGGAGGGAAACAACTATAGAAGATATAGATTGGACAGCAATGGTTTTAAAACAAATACTTAATCGCTTATTAGCTGATACGAGAACAAATGAGCGAGAGATAGCTACGTCTTTGTAAGATGTAGTAGTTAAGTGGATTCCTTGAACTGTGATTCCTTTTTGTGTTTATATGAAACATTGCTGTGAACAAGGCACGGGCATTAACTTTGCTGATTCAACTTCGCTCAAAGTTTGTCAAATAGACGTATTTCAGAGCAAATCCGTTTAAGCGGTCATAGTTAAAGACTCTCATAGTTATAGTTTCTTCTAACTCCTGCCCCCTGCCTATCCCTACCATTTAACTTCAGTTCAGCCAATATGCTCATCAAACTTTAGATACTCCAATCTTCCAAAATTAGTTCTTGTATTTGCTCAAAATCTCTTCGATTACGAGTCACAAGAATAGCCTTTTTTGACAATACAATAGAGGCAATGCGTAAATCTTGTGTCCCTATACGAATTTTTTGCTTTCTTAATTCTTGATAATAACTATAAGCACTTTGATCAAATTCTATAACCCTAACAGTATTAAAAAAAACTACCCCTTTTTGTAACCCCTCATAAGCCCAAAGCAATTTGGAGGATTGTTTTGATTGTTTAATTGCATTTAACCAACCTTTAACTTGTTCTTCAACCGATATGATGGTACTAGCTATTTCCTCATCAGCCAGCAGGTTAATTCGTTGCACTATTAAAGGATGTCCCATCTGAAAAAGGGTTATATGATCCGTATCTAGTATCCATAAGCTCATCTTAAATAATTCCTTATTGTAGTTTTTATTCTATTGCTTCATCCATTTTACTCCGTTCAGAGTTCATATAAGAAACGACCTCATCAAAGACTGGATTATTCTTATACATTCCAGCAAATTCTAGCCAAGTATTCTTAGATGTATCTTTCATAATATTGACAGAAATAAGTTCAGAATTATTAATGCGATCGCTGATTAATTGAGTTATATTGTTAATCGCTTCTTCTCGATTTTTTCCAATTGCTTTACACTCAGGTAATCCCCAAAGAGTGGCACTAACTTGTCCATTCGGCTTGGTTTCAAGTAATACTTTATATGTCAATCCTTCTGAGTAAGAAGATAAAGGGTCTAAGGGGTTAGTATTCATTGTTTTTGAGGTAAATTGTATTTCGGGATATTATTTTTATTATATCATACTTGAGCGTAGTTAAAATAAATAACCATCCCTTTATCTGCTATAGAAAGGGATGGTTAGGACAATCTTGACCCTACCAAAGACTTATCCTATTTAGAGTTGCTGATCTTTCACTCTTTACTGCTATCTTCCTTACCCATTTTTCTGCTTTTCTTGTCGCATTATTTCCACAAATTTACCAAAAAGATAATCTGCATCATGGGGGCCAGGACTAGCTTCAGGGTGATATTGTACAGAAAAGAAAGGAAGACTTTTATGACGCAATCCTGCTACGGTACGATCATTAAGGT
>JBFRWQ010000129.1:0-14337 GCA_051439665.1 Microcystaceae cyanobacterium
CCAGCAAATAGTGCTTCTATTTTTTATCATGGACTTATTGCTGACACTTCTGACGAAGTATTTACTAATATTACGTTTACCTTCCTTGATGATAGTACTGCTAATGACGGTATCGGGCTAGATGATCTAACTATTGGAACTTTAGAGCAAACACAAGCGGTTCCCGAACCTTCTAGTCTTCTAGGATTAGGTATATTGGGGGTGGTTGGATTATTGGCAACTAAGAAGAAATAAGAACATGTTTACTATTAAGTTACTGAACAATAATTCAGTCATTTTGTCACTTTACATTAGTATAGGTATGGAAATAGAATGTGGGTTTCATTTATAATATACTTAATGGATGGACAAATGAAGCAAGAACATATTTCCTACTTTTAGGATATTCAATTGAGATGCTCAAGTCTCTAACTTCCTAGTTGACAGCCCACTGCCGAAAAGGTGTGCTAAGATATAAGCCTATAGCGTTTCCTAATCTCATGAGGTACACCACTATATCTTAACTCCTGCCCCCTGCCTCAAAATGGTTAATTCTGTACCTAACTACTATGGGAATTGCTATACAATACTGTAATTTTCTATGTTTTTGAGAATTTTTAGAACATAAATTAAAATGCTTAGTTCACTACCTTCCAGTCAAAAGATTAATAAATTCTGCATTGTCACAACTCAAAGAAGTGGTTCTACATGGCTAGTCAAACTACTACACAGTCATCCAGATATAGTATCACTCCCTGAAATATTTATGCAATCTGAAAAAAAACTTAACCATTTACGGAACAGTGAACAGGATATTCTACATTGTTGTATTTTTAGAGAGAAACATAATTACAATCAAAGACCTTTTGTTATATTCCAATATTTCGACTATTTAGAAAAAACAATCTCTGCTAATCATTGTCAGGCAATGGGTTTTAAGGTCATGTATGATCAAATAGGTTGGACTCCAGAAATTTTAATTAACCTAGTAACCAGACGATATAAAATTGTTCATCTTATGAGAAATAACTATCTCGATATGATTATTTCTCGCACAAACGCTTGGGGAAAAGAAGGAAAAAAGGTGGGAAACAAGGTTGTACATACTACTAAACCAGTCGATTTAAAGCCTATCGAATTAGATTGTTCTAAATTAATAGAAGAAATGGCTAAACTAGAACATGAAAGTAGGAAGTATCAATTTCTATTAAAATACATTCCTAATAAAGTTATAATTATTAATTATGAATCACTGCTAAATAATAGAGAAAGCGTCTTGGAAGAACTATGTTCTTTTTTAGAAGTGAAATGTTTAGGAGCAGAACTTCAAAGTAGTCTCCAGAAAATTAGTTCAAAAAGCAATCAAGAAAAAATTATGAACTATACTGAAGTAAAAGAAACCTTAGAGAATACTAAGTATTCAGTTTTCTTGGAAGATTCGTAACTGCCGAGGTGGATTCTTGTAGATAAAGCCATTAAAAACTAACGTCGCTATATTGTCTTAACACAAGCAAATCAAGAGAGGCGCAAATATGAAAGCAGAAACTATCAAGGTTCTTATGGTTGAGTTCAAAATGGGTTTAGTATTTGGTCAAATTCAATTGATAAATCCTATTAAACGGGAACTTAATCCCATCGAAACGGACGCACTAGCGGATTCGGGAGACTGTCAACATATCACTTTACTCTGATTACCCAATTTGATATAGTTGATTGATGTTACTATAGGCAGATTGCCCCCTATCCCTTTATGATAATTGAGGTTAAACCTAAGCAATTTTAAAGGGAGAAGAGAGCATGACGGATTCAGTGGCGATTGTAACTGGCGCTTCACGGGGAATTGGCAAAGCAACAGCCTTAGCATTAGCGGATGCAGGTGTCAATGTGGTCATTAATTATGCCCGTTCCAGTGAAGCCGCAGAACAAGTAGTTCAAGAGATAACGGACAAAGGACAGAAAGCGATCGCCCTCAAAGCTGATGTGTCTCAAGAGGAAGAAGCCAATAGCTTAATCAAAGAAACCTTAGCCAAATTTGGTAGAATTGATATTTTAGTTAATAATGCTGGAATTACCCGTGATACTCTCTTAATGCGCATGAAGTTAGACGATTGGCAAGCTGTAATTAACCTCAATCTGACGGGGGTTTTTCTCTGTACTAAAGCAGTAACAAAACCGATGCTTAAGCAAAAATCGGGGCGTATTATTAATATTGCTTCAGTTTCGGGCTTAATGGGTAATCCAGGACAGGGAAATTATAGCGCTGCTAAAGCAGGAGTAATCGGTTTTACCAAAACGGTTGCGAAGGAATTAGCCAGTCGAGGAGTAACAGCGTTTGTGGTTGCTCCTGGCTTTATTGCAACTGATATGACCAATGAGATTAAAAGTGAGGATATTTTACCCTTTATTCCCCTTAATCGTTTTGGCAAACCTGAAGAGGTGGCAGGAATGATTCGCTTTTTGGCCACTGACTCGGCGGCGGCTTATATCACAGGACAGGTATTTAATGTGGATGGGGGAATGGTGATGAACTAAGTAATGTCAAGATTGGACGCAAAAATTGTTCTAACTGTGCTAGGATTTTGGGTAAATTAATCAGACTTCAACAAAACGATGGGCAAGGTTCTGGTGTTAAATGCGTCCTACGAACCGCTCAACATTACCAGTTGGCGCCGGGCGGTTGTATTGTTGCTCAAAGGGAAGGCAGAGCAACTAGAATATAGTGAAAAAACAATTTACACGAATTTCCCTCTCCCCTCTGTTATTCGGTTACGTTACTATGTCCGAGTCCCCTATAAAGAGATTCCTTTAACCCGTCGTAACGTTTTAGAACGAGATCGGCATACCTGTCAATACTGCTCCTATCGAGGAGATGATTTAACCCTAGATCATGTCATTCCCCGTTCACGAGGTGGAGGTGATACCTGGGAAAATTTGGTTGCTGCTTGTGTACGGTGCAACGTCAAAAAAGGAAACCGCACCCCAAAAGAAGCCAAGATGACCTTAAAGGTTCAGCCCCGTCGCCCTTATAGTAGTTTACACTTTGAACTGGTAAAACACACAAGGGGAGATTTGAATCAGGAATGGCGTAAATATGTGATTGGCATTTGATGGGTGGTTAATAACTATCCTCTTGTCCTACATTTTTAGCGGTTAATTCTTGGTTAGCTTCTAGGAGGCGATCGGCGATCGCCTCACGTTCCTTGAGTTCAATTTCGGGACTGGCAATTATCTCTTGTGCTTGTTCACGACATTTGGCTCTAGTCACAGGATCGTCTGAATCTAGTCCTTTTAGGTCAGGTTTTAGGTCACTTGTTTTGCTCACGGGTTCATCCTCCGTTTAAGCTTTTATTCCTTCCCAATCATATCATAAGAGGATGGGACTGACGCAAGAAATCTACAGATAGAGTAGTTTTGATCAATCAAAATCAAAAAAGTAGAAAAATCTTGGACAAAAGAAAAAAGCGATCGCTTACTTCATATTGGGAAGAGGCGATCACCCGTACATTGGAGAAAACGAGGGCAATAGGAGTAAAATGTTTTATAGTAAGATTTTACAAAATTACTTGGTTCATGTTTACTGGTCTAATAGATGACAGATCATCAACCCTCTATTGGTTTATCGGGTCAGACTTGTGAGAATTATTCAATCGATTCATTCTATTGGCATTGTTAAAAAAAGTAACGAAGTGGATAAAAAGCGACTACCCTGAGAGAAATACAGATAGGAAGACTTCCTGAAGACCCAATGCCAAAGGAATACAAGCAGCAAATAAGTAAGCTAGTTGAGCAGATCCAAAGCTCTGAAGGAGAAAGCTCGCAAAAAAAACAATTAATCAATCAAATGCTCTATCTGATTCAAAATTATGGCCAACTCAGCTACTATCGATCCTTAATTCCCCATTACCTAGAGGGGAGTTATGAAGAAATTTATGGGGAAGCGCAGCAACGATTATTTTGTTGGATTACCAAAAACATTGATCATTATGATAGTAATTTAGGAAAATTCACGACATGGATTAATAATAAATTACGTTATATCATGCTAGATGTGATTGGGGAATTCCAACACAATACGTTAAATCAAGTCCCGATTTTTTCCGTAGAGGACTTAGAAAACTCAAGGGAAGTCGCCCAAGAAGATTCTGACGATTTACTTTTATCGGAACAAGTCATTTCGATTATTAAAGAAGATCCAGAGGGTACATTTAAAAAGACTTACCCTGCGAAACAACCCCAAGCTAATTTCCAGTTTCTTTGTCTCAAGCGCTATGAAGGCTATCAGTGGAAGGAGTTATCAAAAATGTTAGATTTACCCGTTCCTAGCTTAAGTAACTTTTATCAAAGGAGACTTAGGCAATTTGCCCCGATTATTCAAGCTTACTTACAATAAGAGTATAAATTCCTGTTTCTTTTCATTTATCCAAACAACAATTTCATTAATCACCCCGCTTAATCTTATGACTACACCCTCTTTTTCTATCCCTCTCACTCAGTCAGCGCATCAAGAAGCGCAACAATTTTATCAATATCAGAAAAATCCACAAAAAGCAAAGGAAACCTATCTCAATTGTCTAGCTGTTTATGCGGTTAATTATTATCTTGGCTGTTTGGCAATTGCCACCAATAAAAGAAAAGAGGCTGATCAGCAAGCTATTTATCAAACCTTAGCAAATATGGCTGATTTAGAAATTTTGGATCAAGGAAAAATTGAATGTCGTCCTGTCTTACCCAATGAGCAAACTTGTTATATTCCAGCAGAAACATGGCAAGATAGAATTGGTTATGTCGCAGTTAAATTAAATAATGCGTTAACAGAAGCTCGATTAATTGGTTTTTTAGAGAATGTTCAGACAGAAGAAGTAGCGCTGTCTAGATTTCAATCAATTGATAAACTGTGGGATAAGTTATGTCCTTCCTCTCTTACTTGTTTGAGTGAATGGTTACAACAAACAATTGCACAAGAATGGCAAATTCTCCGAGAAGTCATCAATCCTCAATTTCACCAACTAGCTGTCCGACAACAACTCAATGAGACAGAATGGATAGAGCGAGGAAAGCTGATACAACTGACTTCTTTACCGACTCCTTTAGTGCTAGGTGCAGCGCTCAAACTAACAGATGATTCTCCCATAACGGTTGCCATAGAAGTTTATCCTGATCCAACTCAAGATCATCTACCAGCAGGACTAACAATGCAACTTTTGGATCAATCAGAAAATCAGATTATGCAAGCAGTCACTCAAGAAGAAAATCCCTACTTACGATTTCTTTTTCAAGCCTCTCCAAGGGATCAATTTATAGTAGAGATCATCTATCAATCCAATAGTGTTAGAGAAAAATTTGTCATTTAATTGTGTATGAGGTATTATGATAATTACTATTCGCCTACGATTAGATGGAGAGTTACAAGAGAAAGGATTTCGAGTCAATCTGGAAATTCAATCCGATCAATACTGCATTGAAAAACTAGGATTTTTAGCAGCCGATCCTGAATTAGAGACACAATTAACTAAGCATTGGCAAGATTATCGGAGGTTATATGCACCTTGTCATCGAGGAATTCAACCGTTACAAATTGACTTAGGAATTCAACCCTTTGATTGTCAAGTCTCTGCTCAACAGCTAGTTAATCGCTTTAATCAGTGGCTCAATCGTCCCGTGTTTCAAAAGATTGACCAAACAATTAGGGAACAATTGCGAGAAGAAACAAGGCATCAGTTGATCATTCAAACTAACGATAATCAACTTCTCAAACTGCCGTGGCATAAATGGAATTTATTAACAAAAATTAATGATGTTATTATCACTTTTTCTCCCATTGAATCTCAAAGTAAATCATTTTTTGAGACACCAAAAATCAAGCGAGTTTTAGCTATCTTAGGACATAAAAAAGGAATTAATGTCGAAAAAGATCGTCAGTCTCTAGAACAATGGACTAAACAACAAATTGAATTCCTCGATGAACCTTCCTTACCAGAATTATATGACCATCTCTATCAACAATCATGGGATCTGATCTTTTTTGCTGGCCACAGTGAAACCAGAGACGATAAAGGTCATATTTATCTCAATGCTCAAGAGTCTTTAACAATGGATGCGCTGGAAAATGCGATGAGAGAAGCCCAAAAAAAAGGCTTAAAAGTCGCTATCTTTAATTCTTGTGATGGGATCGGTTTAGCCAAGCAATTAGAATCTTTGGATATTCCTCATACAATTGTGATGAGGGAGTTAATCCCTGATCAAGTGGCTCATCATTTTCTCATTTATTTTCTAGAAAATTTCACTCAAGGACAATCTTTTGAATTTGCATTGCGAAAAGCTCAACAAAGACTACAAGGATTAGAACAACAATTTCCCTGTGCAACATGGCTTCCTCTAATTTATCAAAAACCTCATACCCCATCACCGATCTGGGAAACACTTTCTTCTCCTAGTCAAGAAATCGGAAAAATAGGCATAAAAAGCCTTTTAATTACTCTAATTCTGATGGGATTGCGTTGGATGGGGATCTTTCAGGGATTAGAATTAAGTGCTTATGATTTTCTCATGAAGCAACGACCAACTGAATTAATTGATTCTCGGATTACTGTTGTAGAAATTACTGATCACGATCTTGATCGCTATCATTATCCCCTTCCTGATCAAATTTTACAAACAGCGATCGCTAAGTTAAATCCCTATAATCCGAGAGTTATTGGAATTGATCTGCATAGAAGTGAGAATAAAACCCCTGAAAGAGAGGAATTAATCGCTTTTTTGGCTGCTAATCCTCATGTTGTTCCAGTCTGTTCTTTTAATGAAAAAAATAGTAGTTATGCACCCCATCCCAAACTGCCAACTCAGCAATTTGGTTTCAGTGATTTAATGTTAGATCCTAGCAATCTAGTTCGTCGTCAATTAATAACCTATCACCCTAGTTTAGACGATAATCAATCATTATGTGCGACTCCCTATAGTTTAGCTTGGCAATTAGCCTATCGCTACCTTAAGCAACAAGGAATTGAGCCTTTAGCCCCAACAAAACAGGGAGAATGGCAATTTGGTAAGGTGATTTTTCCTAAATTAAGCGCCAGATTTGGGGGTTATCAAACCTTAGATGGACAAGCCAATCAAATAATGATTAATTATCGGTCAAAAAATTTAGCAGGACAAAGAATGACGTTAACAGAGCTACTAGATGGTAAATTTTCAGGAGACTCTCTTGAGGATAAGATTATTTTATTGGGATATGGCGCATCTAACCTTGTTCCTGATCAATTTGACACCTCAATTGGACGATTACCTGGGGTTTGGATTCACGCTAGTATGAGTAGTCAGATGATTAGTGCGGTATTGGATGGGCGATCGCTGATCAGAGTCTTTCCTCAATGGGGAGATGGAATTTGGATTTTGAGTTGGTCAATAGTGACAGGAGTACTGATTTGGGGCTTAAAAACCTACTCTCCCAAATACGCTATTTTCAGTAGTATTTTATCAATCAGTCTTCTATCTTTGCTCTTGTATTTTGTGGTTCGTTTTTCACTATCTTATGGTTTTTGGCTACCTTGGCTACCGACTCAATTAGCTCTTTTATTGATATTGGGTGTCATCTTGATGCCTCATCTTCCTAAAGTTTCTTAAAAGGAGGCAGGAGTTGAAAGGCAGAAGGCAGGAGGCCAATTGACTTTCTGGGAATCAAAAATCAGAAAATATAAATAGTTAACTCTTATCCTGCCCCCTACCTCGCCTGAAGATATCTTAAACTTTTATCTGGAACTTAGTCCTATGAAATTGTTTGCTTCTAGTTACTTAATTCTCAGCTTATTGGCAAGTTTATCTTACCCTGTATTTGAGATTAATTTAAACGTAAATTTATTAGCTCAATCTCCTTCTACTCAACCTAGTCGTCAACCTCCTCCTAATACCGAAGACTTTCCCTCTGTCCCTAAAAATCCCCCACCACTTCCCAATAATAAAACTCGTCCAGGGGGAGGATTAAGTCAAGAACCCAATACTTGTCAAGTGCAGCAAGGACAAGTCACTGCTCTCATTCCTGAGAGTAACCAACCTCATGCGCCTTTAACATTAGCTGATCCTTTTACCCTCTTCTTTTATCTTCCTGATGATGCTTCCCAGATTAAAAAAGTAGAATTTTGGATTAATACTCAAGATCAAAAAGGGAGAATTGTTCCTAAAACATCTATTCTTTTAGCTAACGAATCAGGTATTATTGGTCTGACTTTATCGAAGGAATTACAAACTGATCTAGAAACGGGAAAAAATTATCAATGGCATCTGAAAGTCTATTGTCAAAATGAAACCAGTATAGCCCTTAACGGTTGGTTTCAAACAGTCACTGACTCTCAAGAAAATAGATGGCATGATGCACTGGCTGATACGGGGAAAAAACTCAGTCAAAATCCTGATAATTCCACCATTCGAGCAGAGTGGAAGCGCTTGTTAGAACAGATTAGCGCTTCTGAGTTAGCTAATCAGTCAATTGATTTTATTGAACTTCAGTCAAGTTGAGTAAGCTGTTAAGCAGGAGACAGGAGTGATTTACGCGCTTACCCAGTTTAAATGCGTCTTAGCTTAGTAGTCTGTCAAAACAATAATAAAGTTTAGAGCTTCCCACACTCTCCCCTCTCTTCCCACACTCCCCTCTCTCCCTTCTCTCCCCACACTCCTTAATTAAGCAACTCTATCTGTAAATTGTCATCATCTCTGACAGCCAGCGATCGCTTAACTTGTCCCAAATAAACTGGGTTAGTCACCCCTGGTTGTGGATGGCGTAAGGTGCGGGCTCGAATGGTCATTAGGTGATCTCCTCCCAAATCTGTTCTACCATAGGAGAAGAGGTCATAAGCTGCTTGCTCAAGGGTTGCTTCTAACTGATGGGGCTTGATATCTTCGGGAACTGTGATCACTGCTTTATTTGCCCCGTTATCATAAACCAAAGCATATCTAACGGCATCAGGAATCACGACTCGCTCAAAAAATCCAAGCCCTAGTCCGAACAAGCCAATGGTGAGGACTGCCATGAAGCTTGTAATACCAACAAGGCGAAAACGAATCCCCCACTGCACAATAAAAGCTAAAATGGTTAAAAATAACAATAAAATTGTAAGGATTCCTGACCACTTAACATAGGTGGCTAAATCCGATGACAACAGATTATCAAACATAGAAAAACACAAAAATCAGCTTTTTTACTTTAAAATGAATTGGAACGCAAAATCAAGCGGTATGTTGGCAAAAAGATTAAAAAAGTATTAATAGTCCGTAATTCTTAGATGAATCCTTGTAGCAAAGTTTAACAGAACAAGATAGTTAGGTTATCAAAAGGTTAATGCCAAGGGAGCGATCGGGTTGGGATGGGATGCCTCTTTGCCTTGATCAGGAAACGATCACCCAATAATTAAGATTCTGGGAATTCTGTATATTTTCGGTCAATTAATTCCTAGCTATTTGCTATGATTGAGGTGTCAGGAAGAAAAGAGAACATGAATCTTGTCACCTTACTTGACTTTAGTTCCCATGATTTTCCCACATCTCTGTTATCTTTCAGTATCTTTAGTTACAAAATTCTCATCAGATAGAGGTAAGAGATTCTATCTGACTCATAGGAGGTTATTATGTCTTCTCCATCTCGCAAGATTATCCTGCTCAGTAGCTCCACAAAAGAAAGTAGTGAGACAGCCGCTAAGGTAATTTGTGAAAACTTTCCCTTTTCAATGCACCTAAAATTATCAGAACCTCTCAAAAATGCAGTTCATGCTCTCTACGGTAAAAGCTGCGCTCACAATGCTTACGATAAACACCAAGGATCACCCCACCAAGATTTTTTGGGATTATCTCCCCATCAAGCTTATAATCAAATGGCAGATTGGATAAAAAAATGCTATGGAATGGAATTTTGCGCTAATATTCTCTGCCGGATTATCGAAAATTTTGGCTCAAAACGATTATTTGTGATCTCAGAATTAGAACATCCTGATCAAGCGCAACCCCTAATTGAATTAGTTGGACAAGAGAATGTTTTGCATTTAAGCATTCACCCTGAAACTCAAGAACTTAATCAGAGTTTAACCTCAGATGTTAAGTTACCTAAAATTCGTACCCATCAAGTGGCGAATCCTCAAGACAGAGAACATCTTTTGAAAAATCGGATCTATGATTATGTTCACTATTGGATTGAAGATCGAGATGGCTTTAAAGGGTTTTCCAGAGTAGCTTAAAATCAAGTCCTAATGTAAGCTTTGTTGAAGATGTCCATCACAAAATCTGATATAAAACTAACATAACCTAGACAATCTACCCTTAAATTAGGATTGTCTAGGTTAAGAGGTAATACCTTTTTTCCAGTAGATCAGGCTTCCTGCCTAATTTCTGTACTAAAGTAAATTACGAGCCTTTAATTGTAGGTAACGATTAACTAACTGCTCACTGATCTGATTCACAGGAGCATCTAAGACTAAAACTCCCTTTTGTTTAAGTTGAGCAAAAGCTTTTTCTCGCTGAGATAATAAGTCAAGCGCTACCGCCCGTGCATAGGCTGATTCTACCTCAGTGGTTGGCGTATGAGCGATGTGATCCACTTGAGGATCTCGCAGGGCAATACAGAAGGGTAAATAACGGGGTGTCAGTCGCCCCATTGCACTTAATAATTCGGCCGATGCTGTTTGATCAACAATATCAGTTAATACTACCACCAAGGCACGACGGGGCTGATATTTTACCAGTTGGTTAACGGCACTTAAATAATCTGGTTCTCGGAAAACAGGCTGAAGGGGAGTTAATCGGGAAATTAAAGTGTTAAGGTGGCTTATTCCTCCATCTTGACCCACCCAAGTCGTCATTTTCTTTTCAAAGACACCGATTCCTACTTTATCCCCCCGATGAAGGCCAGCTAGGGCAAGGGAGAGCGCTGCATTAATTCCCCAGTCAAAGCGCTTTAGCCCTTCCACCTGTGCTGTCATTAAACGGCCTTGATCAAGGAGAATAATTAAGCTTTGTTCTCGATCTGGCTCTAAAATACGGATATAGGGCTGACTACGGCGAGCAGTGGCTTTCCAGTCCATAAACCGCAGATCATCCCCTTGACGGTATTCCCGTAATTCACTAAAATCTGTACCAATCCCTAAACGACGAGCTTGACGCATTGTCCCTGTATTTTCCAGCGTCAGGCGAATTGATAGCGATCGCAATCCCACCAAATCAGGATACACTGCAACGGTTTGGCAAGCAGCCACCGTCCAATCGTGCCATGTTAAGCCCCATTTACCCTGTTGACGAATTTGTAAGTTTCCCCAAGTTAATTCTCCTCTTTCACTGGGAAAAACGAAATAGGTCAGATTTTCGCTTTGATTGGGGGATAATTGAACAGTGAAGGGCAAGTCAGCAACGGTTAAACTAGGGGGTAAATGATCCTGAATTTGTAGGGTTATCTTTTGATTAGGCGCTTCTACGGTAATATTGACAGGATTTTTACGACCAATTGAGAGGTTATGTAGGGTAAGGCGTTGAATTTTGCACCTATTTTGTTTGGTTTGCTGATTTTCCCAGATACTGATGCCTAAAAGAATGATATCGTAGAGTAAGATAAATAGGAGAGAGAGGGATTGGGGAAAGAGTAGGTTAAGTAAGGGTGCAAGCGCTAATCCCAGTAAAAGTAACCCATAAAGACGCTGAGTAGGAATCATTGCTTTGGGTGCATAACTGTAGGATGGGCTTTGCCCATCAAATTATAGAAGTCACGAAAAATCTACTACTTTATTTTAGCTCAAACAATCCAATACTGAGCTTACCTACTGAATATGAGTTCGTAGTAAGTAATTTAGGCTTTGGCTCAAGCCTTCACTACTGGACTAATACAGCTAATTTGGTGCATTAGAATTGGGTTGTGTTGGGTTTCGTGCTTCAACCAAACCTACATCTATTCCATTATTCTAGCTGTGTCAATCCACTACGAACTTAAGGTTACTGCCTTATTATAGCTGAAACTAACTAGCTTTTGGATTACTACGAGCATAATAATCACTAGCTACCACTTCCACAACTGCTCCTTTAGTTAAGAGAGGATCAAGACAATGATGGATATTCTGCCATACTAGATCGGCTAGGCGATAATTTGGACAATAAACTCGATAGGTTAGATCAGAAACCAGTTGAAAACTGCATCCTGCCGGAAGGACAAAAGATGATAAAAGACTAAGAGTATTAGGAGTAAGAGAGGAAGGTGTCATGGTGTTTTTAAAACTTTAGAAAATTTTAATAATTGTACCCTATTATCAATTAGGGATGAAACCTTGCCATGATTTTTGATTCCTCACTGGTTGTTACCCATTGAGCAAAATGACGCGCTAAAGGAGGGGCAAAAATCCAAGTGCTAGTAAAGCCTGAAAAAAGGTAAATTCCTTGATAATTGGGAACTTTACCCGCTAAAGCTAACTTATCGGGTTGAAAAGCCACCAGACAATGATGGATCGTTCCTGCAACTGTTTTTAAACAAGGAAGAATATTACCCACTTCTTGGCGAATTAGTTGTTCAAAAGGGGCTAAATCACGACTTATCAAAGGATTAGCATTAATTTCGCTAATTTGTCCTAAACAGAGACTTTGATCCTGAAATTGAATCGCTCCCACATCAATAATTGGTTGTTTCTGGCTATGATAAGGATCATCAAAGTTATCAACTTTTTGCTCTAATGCCAAGCGCTTGAGATGGGCTGACATAATAGATGCTTGTAAGTTTGTCTTAACAGGGGCTGTTTTCAGCAAATAAGTATGGGTAAAATATAAAGGAAGAGAAATATTCTGGTCTTTTAAGAACTTATGAGTTAATCCACCTGCACAAATTACTGTATTCTCAGCTAAATAAGTATTTTTATCAGTTTTTACCCCTTTGACGTGAGACTGATCTTTAATCACAGTCATTGCTGTTTCCCGTATTATTTCCCCCCCTTGGCGCTGAAAACCCAGTTGGTAGGCTTGATTAGTCTTTTGAGGGTTAATGTGTCCATAAGACAGCAAAAATGCGCCTTTAATAGCATCTTGATTCAGTTTTGGCTCAACTTCACCCGCTTGTTGAGGATCTAAACATTGAAGATTGACAGAAAATTGTTGATACTGCTTAAGTAGCGCTTGATAGTCATCTTCAGGTGCAATGGTTAATAGTAAGGGAATTTCTCTAAACTCGGTGGGATAGTCTAATTCTTCTGTTAAATTGCGGTGAATTTCTAATCCTTCTTGAGCAAGTTGACGACTAATTTCATCTGTACCTGCCCAGTAAAATACGCCCCCATAACTAAAATAGGTAGCATTGTGAGGATTTATCTCTTTTTCTAGTAAAAGAACTCGTAATCCTAGTTTAGCTAACTCATAGCTTAAAGCAGATCCCGTAATTCCTCCACCAATGACAATCCAATCGTAGGTTTTTTGAGGATTCATAATTTATAATTTATTATTCATAATTTAGTTAAATTGTTTCATAAATTGACGATCAATGCGATCTTTCCACTGCCATAATAGGGGTGATTTCCACGCTAATTTCCACCAGACTGCAACTGCTTGGCGATCGCCTGTGCCAATTAAGGCGAGATAATTTTTTTGAGGATGATAGTTAATTAAGGGTTTATTTAAGATCAGATTCTGTAAATTGTTAAATAAGGGTTTACCTTGTCTAACGGCAAATACACCTGCTTTGGGATACTCAAAGTTAATCATAGTAGCAATATCTCCAGCAGCAAAAATATTAGGATAGGATAAAGATTGAAGAGTATCTTTTACGAGGATAAAACCGTTGGTATCAGTCTCTAGTTGAGATGATTTTAACCAAGAGGGAGCGCTGGCCTGTGTCACGCCAAAAATATAATCAGATTTGATAGTTAAACCCGATTGACAAATCACCTGATTATCTTGAGAAATTTCGATTACTTTTTCTAGGAGTAATAAATTAATCCCTTTCTCTAATAATGTCTTTTTTAATAACTGACTTGCCAAATGATTATGACTTTTTAATAAGGTTTTACCTTGATGAATTAAATTAATAGTCAAGTCTTGATGAGGGATTAATTGGGATAATCTGGAGTGTATATTTAAGGCTAATTCTACCCCACCTGCTCCTCCGCCAATAATGGTTATGATTAAAGAAGACTGAGCATTGTGATTTATATTATCTAAAATTTGATGCCATGCTGCTAGAAATTGGGGAACAGGTTTTGCTGGTATAATTGTTGATTTATCTCCTTTGACAGAGGACAGGGTAGGAGCGCTACCAATATCAATTGATAGAATATCAAAATCAACAGGTGCATTATTTTGACAAATCACTTGCTGATTATTTAAGTCTAGATCAATGGCTGTTGCTAATTCAAATTC
>JBFRWQ010000130.1:0-6870 GCA_051439665.1 Microcystaceae cyanobacterium
ATAGTTGCAGTTTGCCCACATTGCAAGTGTTTCTTTAGATTGTTTTAAGATTTTTTTATTAAGATTCCTTAAGAATCCTTACATTTTTCTCTCATAAGACCCATTTAAGATTTTTTAATTTGTTAAGACTTAGAGAATCATAACATTTTATAAAACTTTGTCAATAAAAATGAGGTGAGTAGTAATACTCACCCCGACTAGCTAAATTAGAGAATTGCTGTTAAAGTATTGATCCTAGTCAAGATTGACCTTCACGACTTTATTTTTTTCTGCTTCAGCCTTGGGAAGCGTCAAATGAAGGATGCCGTCCTTATACTCTGCTTTAACATTAGTATTTTGCACTAACGCAGGAAGAGAAATAATCCGTTGGAACTTACCATAGCGAAATTCAGAGCGAGTTGCCCCCTTATCCTCGCTGTGGTTTTCTACTTTCCGTTCCCCTGTCACAGAAACCGTATCTTTAGACACTTGAATATCTAAATCTTTGGCTTTCATACCAGGAACTTCAAGTTTCAATAAAACTGCATCCTCAGTTTCGGAAATTTCGGCAGCAGGGGTAAAAGATAATCCTTCGAGTTCCTTCCAATCCCACTGAGAGAGAACAGAATCATCAAATAAGCGATTCATACGAAATTAAGCTTAATTGGTCATGGCGAGGGGCAATACTGTTTGATTAAGCCTGAAAAGTTGATGAAATAAAGAGTGTTGGGAGAATAAATACCTACCCCCCTCTACCCTATTGACCAACTACTGCTGTATCAAACTAATTTTGATGGTTAAATCTTCCCTCTCTTCCCACACTCCCCTCTCTCCCCACACTCCCCTCTCTCCCCACTCTCCCCAAGCTCCCTACTGACCACTCCCTAAAGAGGTAGTCTATAATGATATTCGATCTCTAAATTGCTGAAATTATGAGTAACATCGAACAACAAATCGAAGCAGAACGCGCCAACGCTAAAGCAGTATGCAGCGCAGATGACGCATCCGCAGGAGAATGCGCAGCCGCTTGGGATGCTGTCGAAGAACTGCAAGCAGAAGCAGCCCATCAACGTGAAGATCATCCACAGAAAAATTCCTTTGAAAAATACTGTGATGATAATCCCGATGCCTTAGAATGTCGTGTTTATGACGACTAATTTGAGGCTGATTCAGAATTTTACAGTGGTGGAGACGGTATATAAAACCATTTCCACTACTTTTTTCATCTGAAACCAAAACCTTCCTTTTTCGGCTACAATACTTAAGATTTTTTTAAATTTATTAACAATGGATGTTTGGTTCAATCCTCTTATTTGGCTAGATTATCGTCTCGCTGTCGTTTTTACAGTTATTAGTCCCCTAATTTTATTGATCTGGTCTGTTTTTAAGCAAGTAGAATCCATTCAACGCCTTTTAATTATTTATTGGCGGGTAGCCAGTTTACTGATGATTACTGTCTATCTGATGATTCCTCTTTTTCCTGAAGGAGAGAAAACAGGATTTTTCTACCAAATTCTCGCCTATAGCTTTATCACTGGTTTTATAGCGAGGGTGTTAATTCCTCTCTCTTTGTGGTTTTGGGTGGATTTAAACGACGAAATTAAAGATTTAGCCCCCAGTTGGTTAAAACTGATGGTTACGGCTTGGCGTTGGGCAATTACCCTCTATTGTAGTGTTGGAGTGATCGCAACTTTACCCTTTTTATCTTGTTCCTTCTCCTTCACCAATTTAAACAGTAATTACTGTCAAGCATGGTTACAAGTTCCTTGGCACTATAAAGAATGGTTTCATCCCAACTTATCGGCTGGTTTTCTTGGCTTTTTAGGGATTACTGGCTTAATTGTTTACTTACTTTATTTTGTTTCCTTTTTACTCTTTCGTCTAGGAAAAACAGGTCGTATCGCCTTAGAACAGTAAAAATTAAGGATAGGGATTGAGTATTATTCCTCTCCCTATCCCTGTGTATTTAGCAGGAATGAGTAAGATCAAGGCTTTTTCATTCTTCATTCTTCATTCTGCATTCTGCATTCCCAACACTAGCGCCCTGGGAAGCCCACATACCAAAAGTAAGTCACCATTGGAATCAAAGTGGCTAAGGCTAATAAAACAATGACCCAAATAGTGGCATTTTGATCATCTGTTTCTTCGGCGGTGGTAAATGTACTTTCAATATTAATGGTTTCGACTTTTGGCGCACCAGGATCAGGTTTTCCGCCTAAAATGGCTGAGAGACGATTACTAATATCGGTAACTGCTTGATTGTATTTGGCTTTACTAACAGGAATTCTCGCTGTTTCAAAAGCGACACTATCAGCTAGTTCGTCTGGCATAATTTCTTTAATGGTTTCGCCTGTACGAATAGCAATATTATTGGTTAAGGTATCAATCGTTAGTAGGGTTTGATTAGTTTGTGTTTCGGAGGTTGGATACCATTTTTGCCAGAGAGCATCGGTAAAGCTATCGATAGTTTCACCGTAGTCTAAACGACGAACAACCACTAAATGCACATCATTTCCCGTTTCATTGGCTAATTTCTTGAGTTGACTGCTAATTTTACTTTCAGTGGTTAAACTTAGGGTTTCAGCCTGATCAATAATCCAAGGGGATGAATCAGTGCTTAGGTTTGGTATATCATAGACACCCGTAGCAAAGGCAGGATTTACTTGTAAAAATAGACTAAGTAGGGCAATAGAGAGTAAAATACCTATTCCTTTTCCTATTTTTTCTAGGAAGGTGTTTTGAGCAAAGCGATTTTTCATATTCTGAGAAATTATAGTATTAGGGCATCATCTGATCATATAGGGAGGAGCGAAAAATTGTAAACTTCTAATTGTTAGAAAAAAAATCAAGGTTGGGTATATTATCACTGGACCCAATGTGTATGATGGTCATTCCCATCAAAGAGGTAATTTATGAGTCGTCAGACTGAAGCCGAAAAAATTATTCGTTCTCATGTATTGTGGGCAATGGGTGGTGGATTGATTCCAATTCCCTATGTAGATTTCGTTGCTGTGACTGCTATCCAGCTAGAGATGTTGCAACAACTCGCTCGCCTCTATAAAGTTCCCTATGACCAAAGTAACGGAAAAGTCTTTGTCTCTGCCCTAACTGGGACAACTATTGCACGACTCGGAGCCAGTATGCTCAAAGCGATTCCAGGGGTAGGAAGTGTGCTAGGAGGGGCATCCATGTCGGTTATGTCTGGTGCATCGACCTATGCAGTTGGACAGGCGGGCATTCAGCTATTTTCTACTAACGGGAGCGTTTTAGACTTCGATATCGACCAAATGAAAAATGCTTATGATCAAGCTTATGAGCAAGGAAAAAGTTATGTGTCTGATTTAGAAGATCAAGAGGAAGAAGCTGCTGATGTTTATCAGTCCTTAGAAAAGTTAGGAAAACTGAAAGAACAAGGGGTTATCTCAGATGCAGAATTTCAAGCCAAAAAACAGGAATTATTAGAGCGTATTTAATGGATAAGATGTCAGGAGGGGAAACTCTCCTGCACTAGCCTGGCTTTCCCCTTATAGCAAATCCGGTTCATAGAACCCACTTATCAGGTTGGCCGGTTTCAATTATTCCCCCTCTCCCCACACTTCCCTCTCTTTGCCTCAAGGCTTAAAACCCAGTCACCGCTTACTTCCCACTTCATATTTGAGAGGCTTTGCGTAGCACTATATTTTTTCTTGTTCACATAACCTTTCAGGGTTGAACACAACCGCTATAATTGATTTAGGGGGATCTTTCTCTCAAGATTTTAATTGAAAGTGAGCTACCTATGCTAGTCTAGATCTCTGATTGATTATCACGCTTTGCTAGAGAAATTCCCTATATATATGTCAAATTTGAGTCGTCTCATGATAAAATCCCAGTGCTTGTCAAAATAGACGCTTTATTGAACCATATTCCCTGTTTACAGGGTGTCGCTATCCTAATCCTATTTTTTAAGAGGAATTGAACTCAATGCTCTACCTCGCAGAAGTTGTCAGACAAAATCGAGCCTTTATGGGAGGCATGAAAACTGAATTTAAACTCCTTGCTTGTCAACATAATGATCAAACATGGAGCGCTATTCCTAACGATGAAATAATTGTGGCGGAACAGTTAGAGCAAGCCTTGGGTGAAGGAACTTTGATGACTCTGCAATTGGGAACAAATAAACAAATACAAGAAACGCCCAAACTGGCGGGAACAGAAGTAGTACGCCAATTACAACGTCTGTCTCGTTTTTCAGAAAAACTTAAAGAGCAACAGGATGAAATTGAGCAGTGGAAACAGTCCCTAACCTATCAAAGTCAGGAGTTATCTCGCCGAGAGATGGAAATTCAGGCGCAATTTGAACAACTCGAAGAAATGGAGCAAGAATATCAACAAATTGAACGTCGTAACCGAGATGTAGAAGAAGCAGAAGCAAGATTAATTAAGCAACAGCAAAAAATAGACGAAATGAGAGATAGCTATGGTCTGTCGGTGGAATTGCCAACTGATCAAATGAATCGTTTAAAAACAATTATTAATCGTCTCTCCAATCAACTTGATCCTAATGATGTCCCTTGGACTTATACTCGTCTTTCATCAGAAGCCCTGCAACATCAAAAGAAAATTTTACTAGGTTATTGGCAGCAATTACAACATCAACAAGGGGAACTAGAGCATAAAAGACAAGCACTTGAGGGAAGTCGTCAAAATATTACGCTTCACAAACAAGAATTAACCACAACACAGCAATCCTTAGAAGAAATTAGATCACAAGTTCAGGTTCAGCAAACCATTCTAGAAAGTAAACAAGAACTCCTCAATCAATTGTCAATCAATCGACAGTTAACCGAAGATGTTAAAGAATCACTGTCTCAAGCGCTTCAGGGAACAACAGGAGGGGAAAATAATAGTGGGGTAGATGTTTATCGTCTAGAACAAATGCCTTTAGGAGAATTAGAAGGAATTGTTAATGATCTCAAGGCAGATTTAGATAAAATTGTTAGGTTTGTTAATGATCAAGAAGAAGAATTGAGTATGCAAACCCAGGCCGTCAATGAATTGCAAGCCAAACTCGAAGCGTCCAACGAATATGATCGTTTAACCTTAGAACAAGAGTTAAGCGATGAGCAAGAAGCCAAACTAATGTTAGACGAAACCTTGGTTGGGCAACGAAGGATTCTCAAAGAACGACAAGAAATATTTATGGGACACTTACGGATTTTACGTCGTCGTCAAGGGGTGATTGATCTCGAAGAACATGAGTCTCACCGCATGAATTTAGAACCTATTTTACAACAATTAGAGGGAGTATCGCAGGAAAAAACGAAAGAGATTCAACGATTGGAAGGGGAAATTGATCAGCTACGCAATAGTGTGTCAGAGATTCAAGAACGATTAACCCAACAGGAAAACGAATATCAAAAAAAAGCAGAGAACCTGCAACAACAAGAACAAGCTTATCAGCAAAGTGAACAGGAATTTACTCAATTAGAAACTCGTTGTCAATTCTATAAAGAAGCTTTACAACCAATACAGGATGATGTTGATCGCTTAGATCAATTGTTAGAGGGTTTATCTCAATGGTTTATTCCGATGGAGAATTAACGCTTTAATAATATTGATCAACTAAAGATTGGCTAGGAAAAAAAATTGGGTTAATGAATATTACAACTCTTTATTGTAAATTACACAATGTTATCTGTACTGAATCAAGACTTGATTATATGGGCAGTATTACTATTGATCAAGACTGGATGGAAGCAGCAAGACTCTATGAAGAGCAAGCAGTTGATGTCTTAAATATAAGTAACGGGTCACGGATAACCACTTATGCGATCGCAGGAAAACGGGGTTCAGGGGTCATCTGTTTGAATGGCGCTGCCGCTCATCACTTTGAGGTTGGCCATCAAGTTATTATTATTGCCTACTGTACGATGACATTAGCGGAAAAACAGACCTTTCAACCTCGTATTCTGCTATTTTCTGATCACCCTCCCTATCAAATCAATCCAGAGCAGAATAAACTGCAATGGCTCAGAGAAATACCTCAATACTCTATGTTGAATTATGAGTTATGAATTATGAATTATGAATTAGGGCTTGCTGAATAACTCGAAAGCTATGATATATCAAGGTTTTGGGATACTTCCTAGACAAAAAAGTGCAAGAAAGGGTAATGTAATATCTCGAAAAGCACTTCCCCCTCTTTTAAATCATCATAATCTCTCCTCCTGCCCCCTGCCTCTAAAACCCCACCATAAGACTTTTTCAGCAAGCCCGAATTAGACAGTTACCCCCTCTCTCCCTTACGAGGTGGCTCTCCCGATATGATGATGGAGAATAGATCAAAGAACACAATTAGCCTGTGATCGGTTACGGCAGGAATCAGGCATTTATCAACTTTTCCTCTAAGTTATCGCCGTGCCTAACCAATCTAGGAGATGTATAAGTTGTGCTTATCACCTTAAGTTCAGGAGAGCCGCTTATCCTTTGACTGCACCTGCGGTTAATCCTTCTACAATTTTACGTTGGAATATTAAGACTAAAATAACGAGGGGAAATGTGCCGACAATGGTAGCAGCCGCAATTGCTCCATAGGGAATATCATAGATGAAAGATCCCCCTATTTGAGCCGTCGCAACGGGAACAGTTTTTAAAACATCACGGGTAATAAAAGTGAGGGCAAAAATATATTCGTTCCATGCAAAAATAAAGGTTAAAATACTGGTGGTCACGAGAGCAGGAAGGGTCATGGGTAGTAGAATATGAATTAACATTCCTGAGATACTATAACCATCAATTTTCGCTGCATCTTCTATCTCTGTTGGTAATTTTTGGAAAAAGCTTCGCATCACTAGAATCGTTAAGGGTAAATTCATGGCTGTGTAGGGAATAATTAGGGCAATATAGTTA
>JBFRWQ010000131.1:0-4444 GCA_051439665.1 Microcystaceae cyanobacterium
GTCTGAAGTCGCCTGACGATCCCATTTTTCCAATACTTCAGCCGCTTCTATCCCAATTGGGTTGGCCAGCGCTTTGGCTGTAGGAATAAGTAGATCTAACAAACGATCAGCCATCTCAAAATGAGAGGAAAATTTTTGTTGAATGATACTCTCTAAGCTAAATTGTTGAGTATCTAACAGCATTTTAAGCGATCGCTGAGTCCGTAACACACTCGATGCTTCTCCTAAGTTGGGCGGCGCAAAATAGGCAGGATAGTCATCTGGGTTTAAAATAGGGGGAAAGGTGCTAGTCCAGGGCGGATCATTTGTATTTTGTACCCATCCTGTCTCTGGATTGACTAAACGAGGTAAATCTTCGTAGGGATGATATTCTGTCCAAAGTGTCTCTGATGTATTCCCTTGTATAATTCCTTGCCACATCTGCCAGTCGCCTTGGGATTTCTGGGGGATTTGGGCATGATTAATATAGGCAATATTTCCTTCTTTGTCTCCGTAAATGATATTAAAAAGGGGAACTTGCAAATCACTTAATGCTGTTTCAAATTGACTTAAATTCTGGGCTTTGGACATTTTTAATAACTGATCAAACCCTCTTGGGCGATCTAACCCTACCACTCTTAAACTATAGGCTTTATCCTTGGTTTGCTTGATAATCACGCCATGAATTGAGCGCTTGATCGGTATCTCTAAAGTAACAAACCGTCCATCTGATTGTTTTAACTTAATCTTGTGGATTTCTGTGGTAAATGCTTTAGTCTCTCCTTCCCATTCGTATCCTTCCCCTTGCAAATTAAGTTCATATATATCAGCCCCATCGGTTGTATTGACGGTGACAGTCCATCCTAAGTGATCATTAAATGCGATCGCTAATAAAGGAAATCCTAGTAAAGTTGAGCCATAGAGGTTAAAATTAGGTGCATTTAAGTGAGCTTCATACCATTGGAATAAATCTGACCAAGGGGTGTGAGGATTAGCTAATAAGAGGGAATTTCCCGTTTTGGACTTTTGTGGTGCGATCGCCCAACCATTTGATCCTTTATTATTGATCTGTTGTGGGTTAGTAACGAAGTTAAAATGAATAACCCGTTGCCAATGGGCTAAGATATCGGTTTCTGTAATAGGTAAAACAGCTTGTAAAGACGGTTCAATTGCTTGAGGGTTATTTTTGACATAATCATTAATTCCTTGGCTAAAAGCGGTTAATATTCCTTGCATTTCTGGACTCTGTTGACCATACCATTGTTCTGCCCGTTGAGGAATACCCATTGTCCACACATAGCGATCTGAGTTTAACGCATCTGCTCCCCCCCAATATTCTGCTGCTCGCCCTCTCGCTTGAGCGTATAATTTTAAGAGTAAGTTAGCGTGACTTTGTGCTTGTGACCAACCAAAGCCATAGAATAAGCTATTTTGCTCTTTTCCATAAATATGAGGGACACCCCAACGATCCCAGAGAATGTCTGAAGGAGTTTGGCTATGAGTAGGGATGACGAAGGTTGTTAGACTGAGGAAAGTAACAAATAGTAAGGTTAATAATCGTTTATTCACAATTTAGGTCAAGTTATTGTCTTCAGTGACCCATTTATTGTACAAGATCGTGTTAGGCTATCATACTATGAAGAATTAAAGTTTTTTTCTGATTTCTTGAAAAATATCATGATTTTCAATTATCCTAATGGTCAGGATCTTAATAAATCGCTCTTGGTGCAATAGGATTGATTTAACCCTATCTTTCCCCTACTTATGATTAATTTTCTTAAGAAGACAAGTATTCGCTCAAAATTACAAACCGTTCTTCTTCTTGTTTGTCTAATCTCCATTCTCATTACAGGATACATTGGTTATACATCAGCCCGCCAAGCACTTAATGCCAGTATCTATGAAGGTTTGACTGCCCTTAGAGTGAGGCAAGCAAACGAAATCGAAGCCTACTATGATAGATTACAACAAGAAGTCCTATCTTTTAGTGAATCTCCCGTTGTGGTACAAGCCTTTCGAGCCTTCAAACCTGCCTTTCAACAACTCAATGAACAAACCTTAACCCCAACCCAGCTACAAAAATTGAGAGACTTTTATGAAGATGAAGTCTTTCCTCGGTTAGGTAAGAGTGAAGAGATAACGCCACTGGTTGATACTTATCTTCCCCAAAGTAATGCTGCCCGTTATTTACAATATCGGTTTATTGCCAACAATCCTTTTCCCCTTGGCTCTAAATATCAATTAAATAATCCTGGTGATAGCACGGATTATAGTAAAGCTCATGCTATCTATAATCCCCAATTTAAGCGCATTGTACAGTTATTTGACTACTATGATATTTTTCTGATTGATGGTGAAACAGGCAATGTTATTTATAACGTTTCCAAAGAATTAGATTTTGCCACTAATCTAAGAACAGGAATCTACGCCGATACTAATTTAGGGAATGCTTTTAAACAGGTTTTAAAATCGAGAGATCCTAACTTTACCACCGCCGTTGACTTTGAAACCTATCGACCCTCCTATGATAGACCTGCCGCTTTCATGGCTACTACTATTTTTGATGGGACTCAATTTCTGGGGTCATTGATCTTTCAAATTTCCATTGATCGGATTAATCAAAATATGACAGTTAATGGGAAATGGCGGGAAGTAGGATTGCAGGAGACAGGGGAGAGTATCTTAGTAGGAAGAGATTACACTTTAAGATCTGAACCTCGTGAATATATTGAAAATACCGAAAGATACTTTGAGTCTTTACGAAACGTTGGTGTAACAGAAGAAACGATTGAGCAGATTAAACATTCTCGTACCCCCATATTATTCCAAGAAACTAAACATCCTCTTGTCGAAAAAGCCTTAACAGGAAAAGATGGAACAGAACGTTCCAAAACGTTAGATGGAGCGCCGATTTTAGTTTCCTATCAACCTGTGCAGTTGGGTCCTTTTAATTGGGCATTAATGACGGTGATGGATGAAGCAGAAGCGTTTGCCCCTATTAACCGCTTTGCCCGTCAATTATTGATTACGGCTGCCATTCTTTTACCCTCTGTTGCTTTATTGTCTAATTGGATTTCGAGATTATTTACTCGCCCTATTGGTCGTTTAGTGCAGGGAACAAGGCGCATTACTGAGGGTGAAACCGATGTACAGGTTAATATTGCCTCCCAAGATGAATTAGGAGAGTTGGGTCAATCTTTTAATCTGATGTCTCAAAAATTGCATGAAAAAGAAACTCATCTTCAAGAACAGCTTAAAGAAAATGAAAAGCTTCTTCTGAATGTTTTACCTCCTGGCGCAGTACAACGGATGCAACGGGGAGAACGGGACTTTGCAGATAGTTATACGGACATCACACTGATTTATGCTGATATTGGTGGATTTCCTGGTTTATGCTCAAAATTTACACCAGAAGCTTCTGTTAAACTGCTTAATCAACTGATTGGAGCATTTGACGAAACGGCTGAGATTTATGGAATTGATAAACTGAAAACCATTGGCACGTCCTACGTTGCGGTTTCGGGCTTATCTACCCCACGCATCGATCATAGCAAACAAGCGGTTGACTTTGCTATTGCGATGATCAAAACCATTCAACAGTTTAGTCAAGCCAATCAAACGAATCAAACGAATCTCACCTTAGACATTGGTATTCATTCGGGGGAAGTAGTCGGTGGTATTATCGGCAAATCTAAATTTATTTACGAAGTTTGGGGCTGTACCATGCAAATTGTCCATGCTATTCATTCTTCCCCAGAACGAAACGTGATTCAAGTGACCGAACCTGTCTTTTTATCCTTGGAAAAAATCTATTCTTTTGTTCCCCTCAATCCAGTTACGGTTAAGGGAGTGGGGGATATTCCCTTATGGAAACTGGAAATTCCCGATGATTTCACCGAAAGAGTACGACAGTCGAGTGAGTTAGAAAAGGCTTAAGGAGAAATCAGATGATTGATGCGGCGTGGCTTACACCTACTTTATTATTAACCTTTGGTTTTCCCCTTTTAATGCTGGGGTTAGGGGAACTTATTTTTATCCTAGAACGGCGCAATAGTCGTTTTACCCAATTGATCAGGATCTTGCGTAATATCGTCATTCCTTGTTGGGGAGTCTATTTTTTATTATCAGTGGTGATTGCCTTACCCAGTAATAATCTTTGGACTAAGTTGAGTGAAACCTTCTTTTTGATTTCTTTAATTTATTGGGGAATTAGCCTCGTTAATCAATATATTTTTATTACTGCTAAAGAAGGAACATGGCAAGCAAACATTCCTAAATTATTACTGGATCTAATTCGTACATTTGTGGTTTTAGCGGGATCAGCAGTTGTTTTGTCGAGAGTTTGGGGCGCAGATTTAGGCGGCTTAATCACTGCATTTGGCGTGGGATCATTGGTTATTGGTTTAGCGCTGCAAGATAGTTTAGGAAATGTTTTTTCTGGTGTCACCCTCTTATTTGAAAGACC
>JBFRWQ010000132.1:0-15722 GCA_051439665.1 Microcystaceae cyanobacterium
CCATCAGAAAAATGACTTTACCCTTAATTATTCGTAATCGAGCGACTCAGGATCTTAGACAACACGCTAATTATATCTTAGCAATGGGAAATCGTAATGCTGCTGAACGATTTCTATCTTCTGCTGAATTGCACTTAAGGTTATATGTAGTCAAACAACTTAGTCAGTTTTAATGAAACTTGTTTAATTATGATCGTCAAGACTAAGTACTAAGCTTAATAAATATTCACTTAAGGTTATACTTTTTATTGTAGCTTACTATTACTAAAGCAATTTGCACTAAATCATTAACCTAACCTTAACCTGATTTTTCCTTAATATGGGTTATAAAAATAATGTTGAACTTTATCATAAACACTCTTAATGAATCTTAATTCTCTCCAGAAGTTTACTTTTACTGTAATTTCGGCTACTGTGTTATTAGGGGTTTGTGTACCCTCAGCGAAAGCATTAAATATTACCCGTCTGGGTAGTTATGAAACTGGGCTAGAAAATGGGGCTGAAATTGCCAGCTATGACCCTAGTTCTCAGAATTTGTTTGTCACCAATGCTGCTGGAAATCATATAGACATCATCAGTATCAGTAACCCAAAAGCGCCTTCCCTAGTTAGCTTTATTGATTTGAATTCTTATGGTGGCGGAGTTAATAGTGTTGCTGTCAAAAATGGGATTGTGGCCGCAGCGATTGAAGCGAATACAAAAACTGATCCTGGTACAGTTGCCTTTTTTGATGTGACTGGAACATTTCTCAAAAGCGTTACAGTTGGGGCATTACCAGATATGTTAACCTTTACCCCTGATGGGTCAAAAGTCTTAGTCGCCAATGAAGGAGAACCCAATGAAGACTATACGGTTGACCCAGACGGTTCAATCAGTATTATTGATCTTTCAGGTGGTATTGGTGACTTAAACCAAGGTGACGTTAGTACAGCTAATTTTACGGCATTTAATGGGCAAGAAGAGACTTTAAGAGCGAGTGGTGTCAGAATTTTTGGGCAAAATGCGTCAGCGTCTCAAGACTTAGAACCCGAATACATTGCCATTTCCCCTGACGGACAAACCGCTTTTGTGACTTTGCAGGAAAATAACGCCTTCGCTGTGGTGGATATTGCTAATGCAATGGTTAATGATGTTCTTCCTCTTGGGTTTAAAGATCATAGTTTACCTGGCAATGGTTTAGATGGGAGTGATAAGGATGAGGAAATTAACATCCAAAATTGGCCAATTTTAGGGATGTATCAACCTGATAGTATTGCTTCTTTTGAAGTCGGAGGTCAAGTTTATTATGCCACTGCTAATGAAGGAGATGCCCGTGTTCGTCCTACTGATGACGGTATTTTAGATCCTCCTAATGACGAAGAAGGGGATATTTTTAACGAAGAATCCAGAATTCGAGATTTGATCCTTGACCCTACCGCTTTTCCTAATGGTGATCTCTTAAAAGAAGATGAAAATATTGGTCGTCTGAATGTGACTAATACCCTTGGTAATACGGACAACGATGATGATTTTGATCAGCTTTATGCTTTTGGGACTCGTTCCTTTTCTATATGGAATAGTAACGGAGATTTAGTATTTGATAGTGGGGATCAATTTGAGCAAATTACGGCTGATTTATTCCCTGATATTTTTAACGCTAACCGCAACGGCGGTTTTGATAGTCGTAGTGACAACAAAGGACCCGAACCTGAAGGGATAGCAGTGGGAGAAATCGATGGTCTGATTTACGCTTTCATCGGTTTAGAAAGGATTGGTGGATTTATGGTTTATAATGTTACTGATCCTTTAAATCCCCAATTTGTCTCTTATCAAAATTATACAGCTTTAGGTGATATAAGTCCTGAAGGAGTGTTATTCATCTCTGCTGAAGATAGTCCTAATAATCAATCTTTATTAGTGTTAACAAATGAGGGAAGTGGGAATACTTCTATCCATTCTGTTACCACCCCTGAACCTAGTATTCTGTTAGGCTTATTAACAGTGGGTTCTCTCGGAGTATTCGCTCGTAAACGCCAGTAAATTCTCAATGATTGGGATTTTCTTCAGTTTCAGGAAGGTTTTACTTTAAGTCCCTTCCTTTTTTAGTTTAGTTCCTAGCAAGCTAAAAAACAAGGGAGAAATCGATATGTATTTCACTGACATGATTGAATATTATGTCCGTTCAACTTAACCTGATGCTTTGCTAAACAAGATAACCAACCCTGACATAAACTAATTGCTTTATAATCATCAAATAATCCTAATTCTCTTTCTTGTTGACTCAGTTGATGAAAAGTATCATATAAAGGATAATCAGCGCTGACTAATTGATCTTTTTCATGCAAAATCGGAGGATTTGGTTCACAGGTATAATCTTGATAAGAAACCGTAGCTTTCCCCATATAAATCATCATCTTAGTCTGTAGAATCGGATGAGGATTACTATCAAAATCAGGATAATATAAATAGGCAATTTTTGCTTTATTGAAAAATAATCGTACCACATTCGCCTCTTCTAATCGTCCCATGGCCTGACTAGCACACCCTTCATATAACCGTAACATTAACGGTAGATCTTCTAAAGCGCTCAGATGAACTAATAAAGAATTATTGAGCTTTTTACCGACAGGACTATTAAAACAAAATTTAGCCATATTATGCAAATCTCGTAAACTGCACAGCATCAAATCTGCCACACTACACGCCTGTTGATAACTACCAAAGAACGCCCGAATATCCGCTTTTAAAGGTGCAGGAAGCTTTCTCACACTGGGACGATGACTAAAATGACTTAAAGCAAGGTATAACAATATATCTTGAGTGCGCTTATCTGCGATCGCATCCCAATCTTTTTGCTCTGTCACCTGCAAAATTACCTTAAATGCCCGTCGAAATGTGCCAAATTCGGCTTTTATTTCCTCTTCAGTAGGAAACTCTCCTTTCACGGGAAGTCGTCCCCTTTGGGTATAAAATTCCATTAAGGGGGTCAATAATGGCTCATGATCTTCAAATTTGGGTAGATTCTGGTAAATTCTAGGGGTTTTGGCCGATGAATGATAACGAGAAAGACGAAAGGTTTGTGCTTTATTTTCATCCCTAAACACCAAATAAACCCCTAAACCGATAGGAATCGCATCATTTTCTAAGACTTGATCAATATAAGCTTTTAATTCTTCTTGTTCATAGTATTTCTGAAACGTATTTCGACTGGTAATAACACCATCCCCATAAGCGACTAACCCCTGGGTGCGATCGTTAATTAACACCTGTGCAGATACAATTAAGATTTGATGGGTTAATTCCCAGGCTGCAAGTAAGGTTTCCCGTCGTTCTTGTAAATCTTCAATTACATTAATCACATAACCTAGATTAACAATATCTGAAGCAATAAGAGGATCATCGGGGCGATAATAGGGATCATATCCAGCGCTGGTATATCCTTGTTTAGCAATACGTTCTATATCCCCCCCATAACCACACCCATAGTCAAAAAAGGTAGTCTCAGGTGACGTAAATAATTCTATATCCAAAGCCAAACGAACGGGACGGGATAAACTGGTACGGACAATGGCTGCTTTATGACGGTCAATTTCTACCTTAAAAGTTTTATGATAGCCAATGGGTAAATGACAAGCTAAATAATGATCAATAAAGGTTAAATGATAATGAGTTAAGCGATTTTCCCAGTCTTGACGAGTTCCAATATAACGAGAATTATCTAGTAGTCCTAATTTTTCTTCAATAAAACTGAGATGTTTAAACCCTTCATAGTGAGGAGACTCAGGAGAAATAAAGGTTTCTTTGCGATGAAGAATCGGTGGGTTATGGGTATCCGTATAGTCCCAAAATTTAACCGTTTCTAGCATTAAATCAACAACAATGCTGAGAGTCAAAGCAGGATGGGGATCATTAATAAAATCAGGGTAAAATAAGTAAGAAATCTTAGGCTTATCTGTATTAAATTTAACAATAGTTGCATCTTTAACTTCTGAAGCAAGACGGGCTTTCTCTTCATAGTCTTGTAAGCCTTTATCTAGACAAGATAATGCAGTTTGATGGACATACAAAGCAGTTGGTAACCGTTTACCAATCACACTATTTTTACATTTTTCAACAATGACATCAAATTCGTCAGGAGAAATTAGCATTTGAGGCTGAAAACTAAGGTAGGATGGGCTTTACCCATTATCAGGGAAAAGATTAGAGTTATATTATCATGAGGTCATCGATAGAGATTCAGTTGTTAAAAAATTGTAAAAATTATCAACCTGTAGAGTCAGTAGAAGGGATAAGTAACGAATCATATTAGCTCAAGAGTGAGAATAAGGATAATAAACTAGGAAAATAATGCTAAAAATCTTTTTAATTCATCTAAAGCAGGATCTTCAAAATTCCAGATATCTGATTTATGTTCCATAATATATTTAAAACCTTCAGCATTAAAACTACATTTTTTATCTCTATCCCCTTTGTCATTATTACGACAGGTATCATATCTTAGATAATTAACAATCCATGTTTTATCTAGATTTTTTTGATTGATTTCTCTAGGATAGTCTTCTAAGCATTGTACTAAGCAACGTTCTAAACAGTCAGCAATACTAGACTCATGATTTTTAATTCTCCTCAAGAGAGTTTCTAATTCTCCTTGTCCACCAACATTAACAAAATAACAAGCAATTGAAATAATTTCTTCATCTATGGTTGTTAAGGTTTTTAACTGGTGAGTATCTGTTATTGTCTCTGCTTCTGGAAAAACCGCTTGAATACAATCATTGATAAGTTTAAGTCTATCTGCTTTAGATTCACTATCTTTATCTAAAATAATTCCAATCTTGTGAATTAGTTCTTTTTGTAATCTTATTTGCACTCTTGTTAAGCGCTCTTTCAAGGAGTCTTTACTAAGTCCTCGGTAGGTTTTACCTCTTTCTTCAAAATTAAGAGTCATATATCCTGTGTCAGTATTATCTACTTGATTGTTTGAATACTTGACAAGAGACTTAATAAAAGTTGCATCGTTTTCAGCTTCAACAATTAAAAGATTACTCACCCCTCACTCCTTCATTCCGTCTTAATTCATAATCTAATAGGTCTAAATCATGCTTAATCCCTACTATTCTATCATTTCTTAAATTCCTTGCCATCTCAAAATAAGCACCATCTCCTTGATAGTCTTCTAATAATCCGATATCCCTAAATGCTTCTATCATTTCTAAGCTATGGGTTGTCGCAAATATTTGTACATCTAGTTGTTTCGCAAGTTGAAATAAGGCTTTCCAAAAGTCTCGATGGTTAGTATAGTGAATACCGTTTTCAATTTCATCGATGAGTAAATAGTGACTTCTATTTTTAGTAAGATTTAAAGCAATTTTAAAAACTCGATTCATTGCATCACCAAATAAAGCGAGTGGTAAAGGTTCTTCATTTTCTCGTTTTAAATAAATCATTGGACTATCAGGTGTTTTATGATCTATCATAGTAATCTTCTCCAGAGAATAATCGATAATTTTTAAAATATTTAATATTTTTTTTTGAGAATGAAATGCAAGTTCTTGATAGCCTTTTGCTAACCCATAACTTGAAATAGTTTTGTTAAAAAAATCACTATTGATCGTTAGTCTTGGAGAAATATACTGAGGCTTAGGTACATTATAGTCATTATTCTTATATAAGAAACCATAAGAGCTTCCATAGATAAAGAGCTTATGTGACTCAATAATTTTAGAATTGGAGGTGATAGTTTTCTTAACATTAAGCATAGCAATTGTTCTTATTTGATCGTATGGTAATCCAGACATAGGATCTGTGTTATTTAAAATTCTATATTTCCATTTATTTTTTTGTATATCTTTTTTTGAATTCCGTTCATCTTCTTTAATAGATAACGCAATTTCGATTATTCCTAGCTTTTGAGAAATTGATTTAAAGACAATAGCTTTTTTAATGTTTTCCATAAAAAACAAATAATTCCAAACATCTTGATATTTCTCTAATTGTAAATATTCTGATTCATCTCTAATAGATTGAAGTAACCAAAGCGTTTCTAATCTGGGTGATTGATTTAACAAAATCGCTTCTAATAAAGCAGTTTTACCAGAATTATTCTTACCTCCGATTAAGTTAACCCGTGCCAAACCTTCTATTTTGGTATGTTCAAAACAGCGAAAATTTTCAATTTCAATTTCTGTAATCATTACTCATTTCCTTTTACTCTATAATACTCTAACTATTGTAACTCGATTAATTTAGTAGAGATGGGGAATTAAGAGCACTTTACCCAACAACAACACTTAAATCCCAAGTAAGCTAAGACCCATTTAAACTGGTATTAGTCACTGGTCACTGAAATGACCCTACCTATCGGCATTCCGTCATTTACAGTAAAAGCTGGGCAATATATTCAGCATTTCTTTTTTCTCGCCATTGCCAGTGATTATCTTGTCCGTATGCTCTCACATGGTCAATCCCTTGATCTAAGACAGGTTCAATTTCATCTAAACTAGAATAAATTGAACCAATCCCAACTGGCCAAGTAATTTGATTTTTAATTAAAGGATAGTCGGGTGCAATAATATAGCATCCACAAGAACCTGCGTCACTAATTACGCCACTGGCTCGATAAAAGTAGCGCTCTGGGTCATAATAAGTGACCAAAATATCCAGACTTCTTAAAACGTTAAAATAGTCCTCATCTTCAGTTGTATCTAAAATAGTTACTCCTAAATCTCTAATCCACTGAGGTGTTTGCTCTTTAGGGATTCCCACAACAATTTCACAATTCTGAGATTTTTTGCCATAGTCAACCAGCTTTTCCAATAGTTGGCCAATAGGTTTATCGGAGCGAACCATACCCACAATTCCAATTTTAACTGCACTTCCTTCAGGTAATCTTTCACCCTTTTGTAAACGGGGTGTTACTTCTCCAATCATGGGATGAGGAATCACAATTTTAGCAGAAGATGGTAATTGAAATGACTCAGGAAGTAAATGATCATCTAATTCCAACAAGACTGCTTTCATTTGAGGACAAGCCGCCAGATAACGCTTGAGAAACCGAAATCCTAATTCTTTAACTATATTCTCTTGGGCTAAGGTTTGATTACCGTGTAACCCCAAAAAAATCTTCTTCCCAGTCAATTGCAACAAGGGTAATAAAAATAAGAGATGTTGATTATAAATCTCCATCACATAGATACTATCTACTTCTTTGAGTTTAAGCGCTTGCAATCCGACGGATACATGGCGATATTGCCGCCGAAGTTGTAGGCCAATAATATAGGGAAATTTTTGACTAGCGCTGATAAACCACTGAGCAAGGGGGGTTTCAAGGGTTAAGAAGCCAACTCTATGATTGTCTAAGTACTGATTAATATTTAAAAGTTCTCTCAGACCAGGATGAGCCAGATTCATTTTTGTGTTATTCATTCGATTTAAAGATATTTAATCTATTTGTTAAAACTTTGAAAGGGACTGATTAAAAGACTCCTTAACAGTTCCATTTCTCCTGCTGTTACAATATCTGTTTGTAAAATATCTTTGTTTTTCCAATAGAATGTGAGAAATTTCCGTAAATCATTCAACCAATAGACAGGAATCATAAAAGGCCGTTGCCAAGGTTCGTAGGTTAGCATTCTGAAGTAAAACCGACACAAACCATTCGTATGAAAAAACTTTCGTAAATAGGCTGATTCAAAGCGAGATTGAGGGATAACGTGGTCTATTTCCATTGCTGAATTAAACCAAAGTTCCCAGTTATTATGCCATAGATACCAAAGTATTTCTAAGTCTTCATTGGTTTGAGGTAAACGAGGCTTGTCAGGGACACTGTTTAACCAAGCTTGTTTACGCACAACAATTCCTGCCCCTGGGGGAAACATTTTTTGTCTAGTATTACCATAACGTTCATTATAGCAATAGGTAGTCTGACCTTCTAAAATTGCAAAATAACGAGCAATTCTCTCAAAACCTGGAGGAGGTTCGTTTTCAAATTGACCATGAATCTGCCCTCCATAAGCGCCTGCCTTTGGATGTTCTCGACCAAATTGATAGGCTTGTACCACCCAACCAGGGGCGGGAAGGTTATCATCGTCTAAAAAACCAATTAACTCGCTATTAGCCTCTTTAATCCCACAATGTCTGGCGTAGGCTAACCCTTGACGAGATTCAAAGCTATAGCGCAGTTTAAACGGTTGCTCCCATGTTTTTTGGTATTTTTCAACCAGCGCTTTTGTCCCGTCTTTACTGTTGTTATCTATAACCAGAATTTCCCAAGATAAAGTTTCTGTGTTCACCTGAGAAAGTAATCGCTCGAAAACAGCAGGTAAGCGCTCTTCTCCATTATAAGTGCATATAGCTACGGTAAAATCTAGCATAGTATAACTGATTGTGAATGATGATAGCGTAATAGATTTCAGGTAAAAGTCTAATCATCTAGTAAGTTAATCTATCAGACTAACTAAGTTCTTGGAAAACCTGCGCTAACTGTTCAGCGATTTTAGATTGAGAAAAATGCTTTTCAGCTACCTCACGTCCTACTTTACCATAGGATTGAACCAAATCCCGATCTAGATAATTTTAAGATTGTCTCGTTATTTTAGGTATAATAAGCAAACTATTGTGCTAGGTAAAGTTGCCAACTACAACAAGTTCAGCTTGTTGAGTAATTCTGGCGATCGCTTGATAGACTCTTGAAAAATAAGATTGTTTTTTTGACGCACCTTATTGACCAAATAACCAGATCTGATGTTAAATCTGATACTTTTCATCATTTCTTTCCTATCCAATTTGAGAGATTTTTAATAATGTTTGGTCTTGGATTTTTATATCTTTCATAAGAACCAATTCTTGAAGAAGATACTTTAGATAACAGTTGTTCAGTCTTCTTGGTATAGGGAAGGTCTAAAAATTCAAAAAGACTTTGTATAATTTCTTCTGTATTATTACAAAATTCCTCATAGGCTAATTCGTGGTAAGCACTAGCTTGAGCAGAATACTCAATTACTCTGTTGGTGTACGCTAAAGTCAATTCTCTCCAATGTTCAAAATTATCGAGTTTTCCTATTCCTCTCTTGCTTTTTTGAGACAGGGATGCTGCAACATCGTTAGGATTACGACGAATATGAACAACTTTGGCATCTGGGAAAATTGCCAAATAAAGTGGTAAAAGAACACACAAGCGAGGATCTTTGATACCCCACGGAGAAACATTATCATAACCCCACTGTAAATAATCGATAATCCAATATTTTTTGATAAAAGGGCCGACAGTTTCTTTGAAAGACATTACTTGATCTACACTTAAAAGGGGTAAGTTTGCCCAGTTATACTCCCCTCCCATAATCAGTAAATCGTTAAGGTAAATTGAAAAAAAATGAGACTCATAGTGTTCCATATTACTACCAAGAAATATCCCACTTTTGTGAATGATCTCAGCTAGAATCGAAGTCCCTGAGTTGTGCATTCCTACAATCAAAATTGGAGAACTTTGGTTATTATCTATTGATGGTAGATCCGTATGAGTTATTGATAGACTTTTTAAGTTACCTGGAATCACTCTGGTCATAGTTGTTTCCTCTTGTAGATTAATTTGAGACGGTTTAGGTTGAAGTCTGTCCTCTCAGGCAAACATTCAATCCTATCAAATTTTGTCATATCTTCCTTGCTAAAGGTCAATGTTCAGTTATTTGTTCAAGTTCTCTGTTATCTTCCACCGATCCCCATTACATCTTGGTACTGTTGGCAAATTTTATCAATACTAAATTGCTCAAGCCATTGGGGATCACAAGATTTAACGTCTCCTGATAATACTTTTAAAATTTCATCAGCTATCGCTTTGGGATCACCAATAGGGACAAGAGGACCACAACGTCCATTATCTAATACTTCTGCTGCCCCTTTCCCTTGACAATCAGTGGAAATTGAGGGAACACCTAGAGCAAGTGCTTCAAGTAATACATTGGGCATACCTTCCCAAATAGAAGACAAAACAAAAACATTAGAGCGTTTTAAGTACGCATAGGGATTCTCCACAAATCCTAAAAGGGCAATCTCTTCTTTTAAGCCTAGTTCTTCAATCAAGTGGGTAAGAGATTGTCTTTCTGAACCCCTACCTAAAAGCACAAGACGACAAGAGTGTTGTTGTCTGACTAATTCAAATGCTCTAATGAGAGTCTGAAAATCTTTTTGAGGCTCTAATCGTCCAATTCCTAAGATAACAGGTGGTTGATTGGGTTGAAACCAAGGATGATCAACTTGGTCTTGTGCTTTTTGGTGAAGGTAGTCGTGATCAATTGGATTGTAGATGACTTTAATTTTTGAACGGGAAATACCAGTTACTTTCACTAAATCATCGGCGACTCCGTGGGAAACTGCCGTGATTTTGTCAGCAAAACGATAAGAAAATACAGACATCAAAGGAATCCAACGTTCTATTCCTTTAGAGATTGAACGACGTCGTGCAGACAACAGATTTCGTTGCGAAACAATCAATCTAATGGGAACACCAGATAGAATTTTGGCCACAATGCCCACTTCTGTATTAAGTGGAAGAAGGGGAAATAAACAGCAAGGACGCTCTTGACGAAGATATTGAATGAATTTTGGTAATCCAGCCTTCAGTTTTGGTGTTCCTAGCTCTATAATTCTGACAGCATCTGGTACTTGTGGCAGATAGGGGCCTTCTTTAACATTCAAGATCAAATCGACTTTAATGCCTTGTTTAACAAGTTGTCTCATCAAAGTAACGATTACTTTTTCAGCTCCTCCACCTGATAGAACCCTCATATAGAAAGCAACTTGAGTTTGATTTGACTGTGTCATAGATTAATTAATGAAAAAATAGATTTGCTAGATTATACCACCTTAAGTTATACTCAACTGCACTCAAAAAATTAACTTTGCCCCATCAAAATCATCAAGTAGTTGCATTAATAAATTACAAAAATTATCAAAGGGAAGGGAATTTTAAGGATTAAAGAAGAGAACTTGAGCTTTTGAGTTTACTTCTATCCACTAAGTTTTCGGAAAACCTGTGCTAATTGTTGGGCAACTTGCGACTGAGAAAAATGCTGTTCAATTACTTCTCGCCCAACTTTACCATAAGCTTGAGCTAAATCTCGATCTTTATAAAACATTCGTAGAGCATCATACCAATCTACTTCTTTTTCGATCCCAATCCCTAGCTGTCCTAAGTTGAGAACCTCTTTGTTCATGCCAACAGAAGAGACAATAACAGGACGACCACAAGCCATATATTGCAACATCTTAAAACTACATTTTCCCTTTGTCCATTCATCATCAGTCAAGGGCATCAAACCAACCGTCATTTCTTGCACGGCAAGGTGTTCTTGCTCTGCTGACCAAGGACGATAAATCACACGCTCAGAGGGTAAAAGAGTAAAAGAAGGAGGTTGGTCAGCCATAATCAACAGTTCTGAATCACTAAATTCCGTCATAAATTGCTTTAAATAAGGTTCAATGGCTCTGAGGTAAGGAAAATTTCCTGAAGTTCCTGTCCAGCCTATGATAAATTTCTGCTTCGTGTGATTCGGATGGGTTGGATTGGGTTTAAAGCGTTCGGTATCAATGGCAGTGGGAATAATCCGAATTTCTGAATTATAATCAGCGAACCACTCAGCTAGATAAGAATTGCCAGTGACAATCAAATCAACCTGCTTGGCAATACTGGTAATAGACTGAAGAACCCGTTGAGTATATAGTTTTTGTGTTTTTTCGCCTAAGTGGTAGGTTGTCCAAATAGCGTCATCCACATCAAAAACAATCGGTTTTTTAAGCAGAGGTTCGAGTATGAACTTCCCTGTGATTAATTCGCGTTGTAGCCAAGTCACTTGATGAGTCCAACTCCCTAACAAACCAGGTAATCGAGAAAGAATTTTGGCGGTGGTCATGTAGCCACGTGCAACTTTTTGATATTTCTGGGGAATAGATCGACCCCATTCTGGTAATGCTTCGGATTTATTGATTTGTGGAAAATATTCATCGACTTTGATCCCTAACTCTTGTAGGGAGTTAATGTGCTGACGAACTCTAAAGCGAGTCGAAGGGACATTTTGGCCAGAGGTTAAAGCGGCTACTTTAATCATTTTTTTCCTATCCAATTTGAGAGACTTTTAAGGATGTTTAGTTTTGTGCTTTGACTCTCTCCCCACCACCACCTGATAACATTCTCAGATAGAAGGTTAATGGAGGTTGACTTGGCTTTTACTTGTGCCAATTTTACCCTATTTGTGCAACAATGCCTGATGATCTTGGATTTGACTATTCTTTCAGGAACTATTATTATTTTATAGCTCAGTATAATGATCTTTCATAATCTAACTTAAAGGATATATCTCTGATGACGAACACTCAACCTCAAGTTGCTTTTTATCTCAGGATGCTCTCTGGTGGAGGAGCAGAGCGAGTGATAGTAAATCTTATAAAGGAGTTGATCCAGAAAGGAGTAAAGGTTGATTTAGTCCTTAACATTGCAGAAGGTCCATTTGTTAAGCAAGTTCCTTCAGAGGTAAGAATTGTCAGTCTAGGAACGCCTAAGTTATTAAAAGGATTGCCTAAACTTGCTGATTATCTGAGAAGAGAACAGCCGTTGTCCCTGATCTCGGCGTTACATTACAATAACGAGATTGCAATATGGGCTAAGGTTTTATCTCGTACCTCAACTAGGGTTATTGTATCTGAACATAATACAATTTCTGTTCATTCTAAATATCAAACAGACCGTGAACGTTGGGCACCTTTATTTGCTAAACTATTATATCCTTGGGCTGATCATATCTTAACAGTTTCTCATGGCGCAGCACAAGATCTAGCTAAAGTCACAGGTCTTCCAATTTCTGAAATTAAAGTCATTTATAATCCTGTAATTACGCAAGAACTATTAAACAAGACTCAAGAAAAAATTGAGCATCCTTGGTTTAAGCCAGGTGAACCACCTGTAATTATCGCTGTAGGAAGATTACATCCACAAAAAGATTATCCAACTTTAATTCGATCACTTGCTAGAGTTAAACAAGTGCAACCCTGTCGCCTAATGATTTTGGGTCAAGGACCTAACAAAGATCAACTCATGGCTTTGATTCGTGAGTTAAACCTAACAGACGATATTAGTTTACTTGGTTTCGTTGAAAATCCTTATGCTTATATGAAACAAGCAACATTACTTGCTTTGTCTTCTCGGAATGAAGGATTACCTACTGTTTTAATAGAAGCTTTAGCCGTTGGTCTTCCTGTTGTTGCAACTGACTGTCCTAGTGGACCTGATGAAATTCTTGATCATGGTAAGTATGGTTTTTTAGTGCCGATAGGAGACGAACAGGCTATGGCTGAAGCTATTCTGAGCGTTTTATCTGGTAATAGAAAATCAACGAGTTCAGATTGGTTAGAACAATTTACTGCAAAAACAGCTACCCAAAAATATCTCGACCTTATCTCTTAGGACTTTTCATCATTTATTATTTCAAGGGTTTCTCAAGCCTACTCCTATTTTAGTAAATAGTCTAGTTTCTGCTCTGTGTTATACTTACAGATTACTTAATTCGGTTAATAATTCACTGGAGTCAGCATTACTATCAATAAAAGAAAATAAATGACGATAAGTGATTTTCCCTTCAGTATTAATAACATACTGAGCAGGGAGAGGTGCGCCTAGCGCTTGTCCAACGTCATAAAGACGAAAAACTTGACAGTCAGGATCATAGAGGAAGGGGTAGGGAAGATTTAGATCATTGACAATTTGTTGACTTTGGACGGAATCTGTGCTAGAAATCATTAACATTTCCACCCCTGTTTCCTTAATTTCTTCATAATGGGCTTTTAAATCTTGGATATGAGGATAACAAAAGGGACAAAATAGTTTTTCTGTGAAGATGCGAGTGAAGGCCAATAACACAGGTTTAACCCCCCGATACTGGGAGAGTTGAATGGGTTGGCCACTGATCTGAGGTAAGCTAAAGTCAGGTGCTAGATCGCCCACTGATGGCGGATTAAGTGCAGGTAAAGGAATAAAATTTTTTGCTAACCGTCGGTTAAAAAATCCAGTGTTTCCTGTCATTGTTAAAAAAATACTAATAATTGTTACCTTTTATCTTAACTGATACAAGCTATCTGAGCAAACGGACAATTTTTTGGTAAAATAAAGAGATTTATTATCCTAAGCTGCTCTATGTTAGCCAGTAATATTACCCGTCTGATTCCTATTTTGAGTCAGACTTTAATTAGTTTATGCCAATTATTAGCTATTTTTGTGATTACAACAGGTTTAGTAAGAAGCATGGTGATTTTCTTGCGAGATTTATTACTAAAACCCCAATCGGATTCTGCTTTTCAACAAAGTCGTTTAGCAATGGGCTATTCTTTTTCCTTGGGATTAAGTGTTTTAGTGGGTGCAAGTATTTTGCAAACCATGTATTCTAATCAATGGGATGATATTGCCCGTTTAATTAGTATTATTGGTGTCAGAACGCTCTTAAATTACTTATTAATGAGAGCGATTAATTCTTCTAACTCCAAACCTACAGAATCCCCTCAAACCATAGATGAATCTACTATCTAAATAAATATCTTATGCTGAAAGAGAATCCTTTACAAACCCCCCATAGTGGTTATCACTGGGATGGAAACAGTAAGCACTTTTTTGAAGGTTGGTATTTTCGGGTCACATTACCTGAAATTAAAGAAACTTTTGCTTTTATGTATTCTATCGAAGATCCCATCGGTGGGCAATTTAAGAGTGGAGGATGCGCCCAAATTCTCGCCCCAGAGGATCAATATTATTGGCGTACTTTTCCCAATGTTCATAAATTCTGGGCTACTTCCTCTGATTTAGGATTAGGCCATTGGGGTAAAATTAATAATAAGCTTAACCTTTCTCCTCAATTATTATCGGTTGAAGACTTTGATCAATATATTGAAGAAGGTTATCAAGTCACTACTACTTTACATCAAGGTTGTTTACAAAGTCCTAATCATAATGAACCTTGTCGTTGGCTTTATTATACTAAACCTTTATATGGTTGGGGAAGTCCTAAAAATCAGCAACAATCAACCGCAGGATGGTTATCCTTCTTGCCGATTTTTGAACCAGGATGGCAAATTTTAATGGCGCATGGGTTAGCCACTGGTTGGATTGAATTAAGCGGTAAAAAATACGAATTTCAAGATGCACCCGCTTATAGTGAAAAAAACTGGGGGCGCTCTTTTCCACAAAAATGGTTTTGGTTAAATTGTAACAGTTTTAGCAATGAAAAGGACTTAGCTTTAACCGCAGGTGGGGGTAAAAGACAAGTTTTAGGGCTATTTGAAGATGTAGCGATGATTGGGATTCATTATCAGGGACAATTCTATGAATTTGTTCCTTGGAATTCTCAAGTTTCCTGGCAAATTGAACCTTGGGGAAAATGGCAAATGCAGGCGGTTAATGATAAGTTTGAAGTACAGTTAACTGGGATAACTGACTTAAGGGGAACACCATTACGGGCTCCCACGGAAAAGGGATTAGTTTTTTGTTGTCGAGATACGATGAAAGGAAATCTTAATTTAGACTTGCGCACTCGTCAAGGGGAGTCTATTGTGACAGCACAAAGTTCAGTTTGTGGGTTAGAAATTGGCGGTGATCCTTGGTCAAAAACTTGGTATTCTAAGTAATAGGCATCTCTCTATTTATACACAGATACTATGGAAACCGCATTAATTACAGGGGCATCTTCAGGAATTGGTAAAGTATTCGC
>JBFRWQ010000133.1:0-4367 GCA_051439665.1 Microcystaceae cyanobacterium
CAATTGAATAAATACTTATGCCTCCTCGTTGGCCTCGTCAACCCGATCGCAATGATCCCGCATACCGTCGTCTTGACGATCGCATGAATTTTGCGGTTCATGTCGCTGTCTTTATCGCCACTAATTCTGGACTATGGTTTTTTCATAACCTCCAAAGCGCTAACTGGCCTTGGTTATTAACCGTAAACGGTGTTTGGGCGGGTATTTTATTGCTACACTTAATTTATATAGCAGCGATCGCAGATTATTCGGTGTAAATCATGGCAAATTCCAATACAACCCAACAAATTGAAGCGCTTGCAGCAGAAATTGGCGAGAATGTCTATATTGACATAGCTAAATGGCATTTATATCTGTCTGATGCCCATTTACACACAGTTGTTGCTGAAAAAGTTTATCCCCTTTTGGTGGATAAGGAGTTAACAGAAGATGCCGTTACGGATATTTTAAGACAAATTCCCGTTAAATTGGGGGCAGGCCGTCGGGAGTTATCTTTGATTGATTTAATTCCTAATCAGTGTGAAAGCGCTTTGTACGAGGTATTAGAAAATTATCAGAATGATCTATAAGAATAATATATTGACTCCTTGATTGACAAAGATTAATTAGGAGAACCTGAAAAAACATCCATCAAAAGAAATTCGTGAAGCAATCTCTTATGCTGTTAAACAAGGATGGACAGTAAAAGAAGCTAGTTCTCCTTCTCATTCATGGGGAGAGATTTATTGCCCACATCATGACCCTAATTGCCGATGTGGTGAATTTTGTATCATTAGCTATTTGGACGACTCCTAGAAACCCCTCAAATCACGCTAAACAGATTAAACGAGTTGTCTCTGGATGTATTTATTTTAATCAAGAAAACCCCGAAAACATAGAAGATGATTAACATGAAAGAGTACGATTTTACTTTAACCTTTAAGCTAACTGATCCCCATGTAAATTCAGAAATTTATGTGGAAGCACTTTATGACGCTGGTTGTGATGATGCTTTACTAAGTACAGGTAAACGAGGTTATTTAGCCGTTAATTTCATTCGTGAATCTAGTTCTGCATTTGAAGCTATTTCTAGTGCAAATAGCAACGTTAAATCCGTCTTAACTGAAGCTGAGTTGATTCACGTCTCTCCTGATTTAGTAGGAATAAAAGAATTAACTGATATTTTTCAATGTTCACCACAAAATATGCAACAGTTTGTTAGTCAACTGACCTTTCCTAATCCTGTCTATAAGGGATCACAAACTATTTGGCACTTAAAAAGTGTTTTACATTGGTTTGCTAAACAAGATCATGAAATTAATCAAGAACTTTTAGAAGTTTCTGAACTAGCTATGTCAATCAATTTAAGGATAGAAAACCAAACCACTCAACCCCAAACCTCTCTTCAAGCTAAACGCTTAGTACTAGCATAACAGGTATTGTTGTTGGGCTTTAGCCCTTGATATTATATTTTCATGATTTTTCCTCTTTTAAAATTACGATCAAAAGTATTTTTAAAGATCAGCATCCTGCAATGGGTTACTGCACCAATCAAAGGTTATAAAGTTTTCCTAAAAGTTGTCTTTGCAACTAACAATCTTACTGGATTGTTTAAGCTAATTTGGTGCATTAGAATAAGGCTTGTATGGGGCTAAAGCCCAACAACAGCAATTTCTATTGCCTCATTTTAAGTGAAACAGCCTACTACTGGATTATTTCAGCTAATTTGGTGCATTAGAATGAGACTTGTAAGGGGCTAAAGCCCAACAACAGCAATTTCTATTGCCTCATTTTAGGTGAAACAACCCACTGCACATCATAACTTTTGGTGATTCTTATGCTAAGACCAAGGATCTGGTACACCTTTAAAGGGATTACCAGACATTCCTTGATCCTCATCATCGTCTTCCGAAAAATTCATCGCCATCGTTTCTTTATTGGGATCTAATTCCTGTTTTAGTGCATCCCAATCTCCTGGATCATTGAGTTCCTCGTATAAAGCATCGGAAGAAGCAAGAGTTTCATCATAAGCTATGGTTTCCTCATATAAATTAATTTCTTCTGCCATATCTTGCATTTTGCTAGGAATAGAAGACTTCTCAGACACATTATCCTTGATCTGATCCACCGTTGCAGCAGAGGCTTGATCTGATCCATGTAGAGATTGTTTTAACTGTTCAACTTCATTAGTTAAAGTAAGCAGCAATTGTTCAATAGTTTCAATCCGTTTCATAACAGAAATATCAGCAGTAGAAGGAACACTGGGAGTAGAAGAAGGGGCAATCAAAATATTTTTATCTAAAACACTTTCAATCTCCTCTAGGGTGGTTTCCCCTTGTTGAACAAGGGTTAAAGCATTGCTGAGAAGGGGTAACATTCCTTCTTGGATAGCAATCGACGTTAAGCGCTCGGCGCTGGCATTTTGGGCAATTAGGGCTTTGAGAGATGGACTGACGGTTAAGAGTTCATAAATGCCTGTTTGTCCTCGGTAGCCTTTTCCATTACAGGTGCGACAGAGACGACCTTTCTGACGGGCTTGTTCGGCAGCACTGGGATTTAAAACATTGGCTTTATAGAAGGTGATATTAGCACACTGAGCCTCAGTTAAGCCAAATTTAGCCAGTTGCTGACTATCGGGTTGATAAGATAACCGACAAGTGGGACACAGACGGCGCACTAAGCGCTGATTCATAATGCCAATCAGAGTATTACTAAGTAGGGAGGGAGTTAGTCCCAGTTGCTGTAATTTAGCGATCGCATGGGGAATCGTGACAGCTTGAAGACTAGTGAGGACATAACGGCCACTGACGGCTGCATCGGCCAGATATTGGGCAACTTCTTTTTCTTCTATGCGATCAACGAAAATGACATCCACATCTTGACGAAACAGAGATTGTAAAACCTTACTATAGGTGCGTTCTTGTTCGGGATTGATTTCTACCTGTGTTATATCAGCAATTGTTCGTTCAATCGGATCTTCGAGGCTAACGATACTTAATCCTTGCTGGCTTTTTTGGGTGACAAGGGACGCAAGGGTAGAAGATTTCCCTGAAAGATCCGTTCCAGTGACAATAAATAAGCCTGACGACCGTTTGAGCAGTTGCTGAACCATTGGATCTAGATCAGCACTATTGAATAATTGAGAGAGTGTCGGGCTTGTATTGTAGTTGTCAATAATTTTAATAACTGCTTTTTCCCCTAGTCGGCTTGGCATAGTGTTAAGGTGGAAAGCTACGGAACGTCCGCTAAATTGCTTGATAATTTTGCCTTTTTGCGGCTGAACTCTTTGTGTAATATCTAGTTCTGCCATCACTTTTAAGCGAGAAATGACAGCAGGTGCAACTTGCTTGGGAATCGGATCAAAGGCTGCTTGTAACACCCCATCCTGACGAAACTGAACGGCTAGTAAATTCTCATGGGGAGTAATATGAATGGCAGATGCTTTATCTTCCAGCGCTTTGACTAAAATTTTATTAACTAAGCTCACAAGGGGACTCTCCTCGCCAGGAGGAGTATATTCCAAGTTATCTTCATTCTCCTCTGATTCGTCGGCCACAAAGGAAGATGGCATTTCTTCAAAGACTTCGGTGACATCAACAACGGTAGGAGTCGCAGCTTGATCGACTTTAGCCATGATCTGCTCGCTACCATCAAGTTTTGGATAGATTTTATGGGCAAGCTGTTGATAATCTTCGAGGGTAATTCCCATACGCTGTAATTTTACCCCTTTTCGCTCAAGACGACGCTTCAGTTCATCTAACATTTCGGTATGACTGGGATCAACCATCAGCATTTTGAGAACAGGGGGCTTTTGGTTTTGTAGTTTAAGAGGTAAGATTTTGTGACGATAACATAACTCTAAAATGCCCAATGTTTCGATAATTTTCGCCATCTTATCATGATCTGTCTTGATCAACGAACTAAAATACTCCACACCATGAATGATCTTGAGGGAGAACACTTGCTGTTTGTGATGGTGAGAAATGATTTCAGGGGGAAGGGATTTCCCTGTAATTTCTGGTAAGATTTTCATTAAGGAACGACCGGATTTGCGGGACTGTATCAGCGCCTGCTGCATCTGGGGAATGGTAACATAACCAGATTGAATCAGTTCGTTCGTTAAAGCGTTCTGAACACTGTCAGAGGGGTCTTGGCGATCAAGGTGAGACGACATGAGTTATATCGAAGAAGTTGGATTGATGATCAGCTTTGATAGCTAAACGCAAAAGGAAGAATAAAGGATGAAAACTCTGGATATCGCAATAATCCAGCCTTTTCATTGATCAAACACCTAAATGCGTAGGGCTACACTTTGCCCTTATAATGCCCAAAACGTTACCTAAAATTAGCAATCTGTTTAAAGGTAGATTCTATCCCATCTAAAGCGA
>JBFRWQ010000134.1:0-13696 GCA_051439665.1 Microcystaceae cyanobacterium
CCTAAATTAGAGCCTAAACCACAAGATCCTGTATTATTTTTACAAGGCTTATTAGAAAGTATGGCAAAAATTGAAGCCTTGGGCTATCAGAAATTAGAGGAATTAGGCGCAACCCCTTTAACCCATGTTTATACCGCAGGAGGAGGGGCAAAAAATAAAGTTTGGCAACAAATTAGACAACGTTATTTACCTGTATCTGTTACTATTTCTTCCCAGACAGAAGCAGCTTATGGGAGCGCTTTATTAGCTCAACAAAGTATTAAGTGATTAAACTAACTTTTAAAAAACGCAATGCTTTTTCATTTACAAAATTGTCAAATAAGTTTCTAATGGATTGATTGGTAAAAGAACTAACTGTTGGTTCTTTAAGTCTAGCTTAATAATTAATACTTTTAAAAAAGTTACACCAAAAAGATCCTTATTGCTACTTGGTAATTCTAAACATTCATAAGTTCTTTCTCTTAAGTGGGAACGCTAAGTGTAAACTTAACTTTGGATTTTACGGAATTCTCTATTGAATAACTGTAGTTAGTTTCAACAATTTCTTCCATCTAGTTATGACCACTGAGCAAACTTATCATTTAATTATACATGAAATCCTAACTCATCCTACCAAATTAGGCAAAATTTTTGTTAATCATGCTCATTGTATTGATCAGAAACTGTTAGTGATAATGAAGCAAAAATCTCATGTTCTATCGGAGCAGGGAAACCAACAAGGGGCTGACTTTTTAAATAGTTTAATTATTCAATTACAAGAAGAATTAACATTACACTCCGAAAAAAAATTATCTTTGATCGAGAAATATCTCCATTGTTTAAGGACAGATAGGGAAGCTCAAGCACTCTCTAAACTGCTACCTAATCCAAGTATAATCTCTTCTATTGTTGATTTTTCTTGTAGCAAAAAACAACGATTAAAAAGAAAAATCAGTCCCAGTGTAAAGAATAAATATGATGAGACTCTGGGAGAAGAATATGAATGGTCTAAATGGGTTGCAGGACTACTAACTATCCTTCTAATAATCTGGGGAGGATTATCTATCCTTGATTTCAAAAGATTCCAGTTTTTAGAGCAAGAATGGTCATTTTATCTGAACTCCCTACAATCCCCATCAAAGAATTAGAGTCCTTTTAAGGTATTCTATTACCAAGATTTCTCTTATCTAGATTTTACCTCTAATGTTTACAGTAAATCCTATCAAATTTGGCACAGATGGCTGGCGTGGTGTAATTGCAGCCGATTTTACCTATGAAAGAGTCGCTAAACTTGCCCCCCTTGCTGCTAAAGTCCTAGAAGACAACTATGGAAAAAATAGTCAAGGTCGTTGTGTGATTGTGGGTTATGATCGGCGATTTATGGCAGAAAAATTTGCGCTTGTAGCAGCAGAAGCTATACAAGAAGCAGGATATGACGTTTTACTCTCTGATTCCTATGCTCCTACTCCTGCCTTTAGTTGGGCAGCTTATCAGAAAAAAGCATTAGGGGCAATTGTCATGACGGCCAGCCATAATCCACCTGAATATTTAGGGTTAAAAGTCAAAGGCGCTTTCGGTGGATCGGTTTCACCAGACGTTACTCAGCAAATTGAAACTTTATTACTTAATCCTCCCCAACTTAGTCAACAAGCAGGTCAACTAGATACATTTGATCCCTGGGAATCCTATTGTCAAGGATTAGGAAAAATGGTCAATATTGAACCGATTCGAGAAGCGGTTTTAAGCGGAAAATTAGAAATATTTGCCGATGTGATGTATGGTGCAGCCGCAAGCGGGCTAGAGCGCATTTTAGGCTGTTCTGTGACCGAAATTCATAGTCAGCGAGATACCCTTTTTGGTGGAAATCCCCCTGAACCCTTACCTAAGTATCTGAGTGACCTATTTGCCACAATTAAACAGGCTAAAGCAGACAATTCCTCCCAATTACGAGTAGGATTAGTCTTTGATGGGGATAGCGATCGCATTGCGGCGGTAGATGGACAAGGAAACTTCCTCAGTTCCCAAATTCTGATCCCGATTTTGATCAAACATTTAGTAGAAAATAAGCAACATACAGGAGAAATTGTCAAAACCGTTAGTGGTTCAGATTTAATTCCCCTCATTGCTGATTCTTACCAGCTTTCTGTCTTTGAAACCCCAATTGGTTATAAATATATCGCTGATCGAATGTTAAATAGTGAGGTACTTATTGGTGGAGAAGAATCAGGGGGAGTAGGTTATGGTGTTCATATTCCAGAACGAGATGCCCTCTTATCCGCATTATATGTCTTAGAAGCAGTGGTTGAACAGGGTAAGGACTTAGGGGATCTTTATAAGGAATTGCAGGATAAAATGGACTTCCATCATGCCTATGATCGCATTGATTTACCCCTTGCCAGTATGGAAGTACGAGCGAAACTGCTTGAAGCCCTAATCAATGATCCTTTGAGTGAAATTGCGGGTCAAAGCGTTGTTGACTGTGATACTAAGGATGGATATAAGTTTCGTTTAGCTGATGGACGTTGGTTACTGATTCGTTTTAGTGGGACTGAACCCGTTTTGCGTCTATACTGCGAAGCTCCTACCATGACTGATGTACGTAAAACCTTAGAATGGGCAAGAGATTGGGCTAATTCTGTGGGTTAAGTGGGCGCTATCCTGACTTTATAGTGGACTATTTCGGCTCTTTGGTGCGTTATAATTGGGTTGTGTTGGGTTTTGTGCCTCAACCCAACCTACATCTATTCCATACATTTTAGCTGTGTCAGTCCACTAGATGTTTTAACAGAAGCGATCGCTACTCTATCATTAGAACATTAGAACAAAAAAATAACTTTTGGTGCAGATCAGGTAAAGACCGAAACCTGAAACCTGACCCCTAACTTAAAAAAAAGATTAAGAAACTTGACAAGAGAGGGAATCAGCATATATACTTTTGGAAAGTGTGAGGAGCGAACCAGCAAAGAGAGCCGAGACGAAACATGGAAAGTCGTCGGTTCTCTTTCTGATTGTTATTATATTAAGTCGGGAAGGATCGGAACACAGATGATAATATAAAGAGTCGATTTTATATGTCGTCTGAATTTTGAACTTATCCAACGGAGGGATAATCCCTAATGACCAACCTATTGCGGAATTTTTGGTATGTCGCTTTACCAGCCAAACAGCTAAAACCGGGTCAAATGGTTCATCAAAAAATGTTAGGGGAACCCGTTTTAGTGGGACGACAAGAAGATGGGACAGTCTTTGCTTTACGAGATATTTGTCCCCATCGAGGGATTCCTCTAAGCAATGGTTGGATAGAAGGAGATCGGGTTTGTTGTTGTTATCATGGTTGGGAATTCAGCACAAAAACGGGAAAATGTCAAGAAATTCCTTCTTTAACCCCCCATGATTCTTTGGAAGTAAATCGTATTGGTGTTAACATCTACCCCTGTCGAGAGATACAGGGGAATATCTGGGTATATATATCTGAGAATACCAAAGACAAACTAGATCCTACCTCTCTTCCCCCCGTCCCTACGATTCCTGATTTTGGTAAAGTTGATCCTCAGATATCAGAAACGATCCATTTTTCCTGTAATGTAGATCATGCAGTGATTGGTTTAATGGACCCGGCTCACGGTCCTTATATTCACAATGCGTGGTGGTGGCGAAGTGGCCCCCGCCAGTTTCGCATCAAAGAGAAAAAATATGAGCCTGTAGATAGAGGTTTTCGCCTCGTCCCTTATGATATGCCTGTAAGTGCCAAACCCTATAAATTATTAGGAAATCGGGTATCGATTGAAATTGTCTTTGAGTTACCTACTGTGAGGACGGAAATTTTGCGAGGCGATCGCTATAGCGCTTGTCTCTTGACGACTATTACGCCAATTGATGAGACAGAATGTATAGCATTCCAGAGTATTTACTGGACAATTCCTTGGATTGGTCTATTTAAACCCCTGATCAGTCTATTAACCAGGCGTTTTCTGGCTCAAGATCGAGATGTGGTAATTAAACAGCAGAAAGGATTAGCCTATGATCCCACTTTGATGTTAATTGATGATGCAGATACCCAAGCCAAATGGTATTTTCGTCTCAAACAAGAATATGAGCGATCGCAGCGAGAAAATCGACCGTTTAACAATCCTGTTGAACCCAGAATTTTACGCTGGCGTAGTTAATTGTTGTTCAATGATTAAATTATGAAAGAGCTATTAAAAGGAGTCAGTATTTTTCTCATTGGTATGATGGGAACCGGAAAAACCACCGTCGGGAAAGTGGTAGCAGAGCGCTTAAACTATCATTTTTTCGACACAGATGATTTGATAGTCAAGGTTACGAAAAAAACAATAAATGAGATCTTTGAGGAGGAAGGAGAAGAAAGATTTAGAAGCATTGAAAGTCAAATTTTAGCCGAGTTATCAGCCTATAAAACCTCCGTTATTGCCACTGGGGGAGGGATTGTACTCAAACCAGTAAATTGGAGTTTTTTGCATCATGGCTTAGTGGTTTGGTTAGACGCACCTATTTCTCTGTTATGTAAACGACTAGAAGCAGATCAAAGTCGGCCATTGTTACAAGAAACTGATATAGAAAGCCGCTTAGAAACCTTGTGGGAAGAGAGGCACTCGTTGTATAAAGAAGCCGATATCCATATCAGTATTAAACCCCATCATACCCCAGAGGATATCACAGATAAGATTTTTGATATCATTCCCAATGTCACCAATCTTGACAAGTTTTAGGCATCGTTATGGTAGGGTGGGCAGCATAAGTTAATTAACAAAATGCAAATTATTAACGTAGAAAACTTAACGAAAATCTATCCAGTTGCCCTCAAAAAGAATGGATTAAAAGGAACAATTCAACATTTCTTTAACCGTCAATATCAAGAAGTTAAAGCAGTTGATCATGTTTCCTTTGAGATTAATACAGGGGAAATGGTGGGATTTTTGGGACCAAATGGTGCAGGAAAAACCACTACTCTTAAAATGTTAACTGGGTTAATTCATCCCTCCCAAGGAAAGGTAACAGTAACGGGTGCAATTCCCTTTAAACGTCAACCTCAGTTTTTGCGACAAATGAGCCTAATTATGGGGCAAAAACAGCAACTTATCTGGGATTTGCCCGCCATTGACTCTTTTCGGATTAATGCAGCAGTCTATGAAATTCCCGATCCTGTTTTTAAGAAAAGATTAGGGGAATTAGCGGAAATGTTGTCCTTAGAAGCCAAATTAAACCAACCTGTCCGTAAATTATCCCTGGGAGAACGGATGAAAGCCGAATTATTAGCTGCTTTGCTCCATCATCCCCAAGTCCTCTTTTTAGATGAACCCACATTAGGATTAGATGTTAACGCACAAGGGGCGGTAAGAAGGTTTTTAAAAGACTATAATCAGCGTTATCAGGCGACTATTCTACTCACCAGTCATTATATGGCAGATATTACTGCTTTATGCCAGCGAGTTCTCTTAATTCACCAGGGAAAGCTAATCTATGATGGTAATTTGCAAAACTTACTCGATCAATTTGCCCCTTATCGAGAAGTCACCGTCATGTTAGAAAGCGCTGTCTCAACGGAAAAATTAGAAGAATTTGGCGAAATTGAAGAGATTGATGGGCAAAAAGTAGGGTTTATTGTACAGAGATCCCAAGTGACTCCAACCATTTCCAGAATTTTAGCTCATTTGCCTGTTATTGACCTTAATGTAACCGATCCTCCCATAGAAGAGGTGATTGGTCGTCTTTTTCAAGCTAAAACAGCGCTGTAAATTCATTTCAAATTACGCCACAAGGTGAGGGTAAAACTGATAAGAGCAATGATCTGGCGAAATCGCTTAGTATAGATAAACCATTGTTGATAAAGCTGGGTTAGGGTGATTGCGCCTTCCTCAACTTGTAAAATTTGCTCTGGTGCAGGTGATAGGATACGATGAACATCTTGTTCTACTTGTTCTAGGATCAAGGCTGTTTTACGCAATCGTTTACGCCATCGCCAGACACATCTTAGTAAATAAAGGTTGAATAGAGTTAATAAAAGATTAAATATAATTACGAAAACGAGCATTTAATGTTATAATTAAGAATTGATCGGGGAATTAGCTCAGATGGTAGAGTGCTGCGATCGCACCGCAGAGGCCAGGGGTTCGACCCCCCTATTCTCGTGCGACCCGTTTCTCAACGAAGCTAAACCAAGTCATAGACAAGGGTACAGCGAATTGAGAGTTTAGACAAAAAGTTCCAATCGAACCTTGAAATCTAAATAACTTTCCTATCTGTAGGTTAAGTAGCCTTACTCAGAATCAATGAGATGGTAAAGGTACATAAAGTTAACTTTTATGAACAAGGACACCTCAAAGAGTAACGACATATCCCTCATGTTAAGAATTAGTAACCTTAATGTGAAGCAGGGATAAAAGGGAGTAACACCTAAGCACAAAGGAGAATCCTCTCAAGTCAACTGGATATGATTAAGCAATAGCTGAACCTTCAATAAAACTTCTTTAGGGGTAGGTAGCGAAACGTGCTTGATACGCTGCAATCAAACAGACACAGACTAAGGTGTGGATGAAGAGAGTACATCACACACAGATTCTCAAAAAAGTCTAGGAGTAGAGAAGGAGACAAGGAGCAATCCTTGGAAGCAGGGTTAAAACTGCAATCTAAGTCCAGATACAACCTGATAGGAAGGAACGGGGAAACCCCATGTTATCTCTCATCATATTGGTCGATAAGATGAGTAGCAACAAACTTGAGCGCATGATACATGGGAGTAGGAAGAAGTAAGAAGCTAATGCCTGTTGTAATAAATAGGATAAGCTGACGTGCTTCGACGTTAACTAGAGAAAAACTAACAATTAGTGGTTAAAATGGAAAAAACGAGTTTAAAGACTACGGTATCATGGAACACAATCAACTGGGCAAAAGTCCAGAGGAAAGTGTTTAAGCTACAAAAGCAGATTTTTCAAGCAGTTAAGTCAGGTGACCAAGCAAAAGCCCACAAACTTCAAAAGTTACTGTCCAAATCTTACTACGCCAAATTACTGTCAGTAAGAAAAGTCACTCAAGATAATCAAGGCAAAAGAACAGCAGGTGTTGACGGTAAATTATTCATAGTTCCTCAACAGCGACTGAAATTAGCCAAAAACTTGAGCCTCAAGGGATACAAAGCCAAACCTCTTAGAAGAGTATGGATTCCAAAACCCGAAAGAGACGAAAAACGCCCATTAGGTATTCCTACCATTCATGATAGAGCCATGCAAGCGTTAATCAAATTAGCACTAGAACCTTACTGGGAAGCAAAATTTGAGCCTAACAGTTACGGATTTAGACTCGGAAGAGCAGCGCATGACGCTATAGATTCTATTTTTAATTACGTGAGTAAAAAAGAAAAATACATTCTAGATGCGGACATTGCTAAGTGCTTTGACAAGATTAACCATCAATATCTATTGAACAAAATGGAATGTCCATACCTCAGACAGATAATCAAACAATGGTTAAAAGCTGGAGTATTGGAAAATGATGTATTCAGAGAAACCGAAACAGGCACACCACAAGGTGGGGTCATTTCACCCTTACTTGCCAATATTGCCTTAGATGGGTTAGAAACCTATCTTAAGGAATGGTTGTGGGAGGTGAAAAAGTATCGAATTCCAAGAAGCATCAAAGGGAAGAAAAAAGGCAACGAAAATAAACGGAATACAATAGAAGGAATCGGTGTCGTAAGATACGCAGACAATTTTGTTGTAATCCATGAAGACTTGGATGTAATTATCGAAGCCAAAATAGCAATCAGCCAATGGTTAGCTAAAATTGGACTAGAAATTAAACAATCCAAAACTAGAATATGCCATACCCTCAATGACATAACAATAGATGGAAAAATGCAAAAAGCTGGCTTCAACTTTTTGGGATTTAACATAAGACAGTACCCCATTGGAAAACACCATTCCAGTAAGGACACATGGGGAAGATTACTAAACTTCAAGTTGATTATCTCTCCCTGTCAAAACTCAATCAAGAATCACAAGGAAAATTTGAAAAGGGTTATACGTAACCATACTCATCGTCCTCAAGAGGCATTGATTCAAAAGTTAAATCCAATAATCAAAGGATGGGCAAATTACTATAGCACTGTTTGCAGTGCAGCAACCTATCAACATATTGACCAATACATCTGGTCATTGCTACAACAATGGGTATATAGTAGGCACAAAAGGAAGTATCAAAAGGCATTTTCCAAGTATTTCCGAAAAGGAACAGTGGGAAGATGGACATTCCAAACTCAGAATGGAATGGAAATGAACTACCATTCCAAAGTGCCAATAATAAGGCACACAAAGGTCAAAGGCGATGTTTCCCCGTATGACGGAAATTGGGCATACTGGAGCAAAAGAAGAGGTAAATACCCTGGGATACCAGTAGGAGTTGCAAAGCTCCTCAAGAAACAAAAGGGTAAATGTAACTTCTGTGGGCAGTATTTTACACCTGAAGACATTGTAGAAATAGACCACATTATCCCTAAATCGAAAGGTGGAAAGGATATGTACAAAAATCTACAAGCTCTACATCGTCACTGTCATGATGTCAAAAGCAGAAATGACAGTTCTTATTTAGAGATAGACGATGAATTGACTGTGCCATTGACAGTTGGATAGTTAATTGGGAGCCGTGTGCGGTGAAAGTCGCACGCACGGTTCTGAAGAGAGGTGTGTCAGGCGACTGGCACATCGACTCTAACCATCTATCGTGACATCCTCCCCAACTAACCTACGGTATAGTTGGGGCTTCCCACCTCACGGGGGGATATTTCTGCCCACAGAGGGATAGCTTACAGGGGTAGGTTTTTTACTATTACTATTAAGACAAGACATAAGCACAAGGAAAAAAAGCCAACAAGGGAGGAAAACCGTACAATTTTTGGTTCGGTTAGACAACCAATCAAAGGCTCAAATGCCTATTTTTTCGTTCAACATTTTCCTTGTAACCTTGAAGACTTTCCTGCTCTTTACACCAATATTAAAAACCTACCCCTGTGAGGGGTGAAGCCCACCCTATATAGAGAGTTAAAACTTTCTTTTTGGTTGGAGAAGGTTTTTTGATAAGATAAGGTTTGCATTATTATGTCAGGATAAGGTCAAAAAATGAATTTATTAGGTAATTTTTTAGCGGTTGCAGGGCAATTTCCCACCTATTTTGTAGCGGTGTATGTAGTTGGTTTTATTGCTGCTGTCGCTATTGGATCGATCGCATGGTACAATTCCAAGCGCCCCGCAGGTTGGGAAAATGCAGAAAAACCTGACTTTGTACCAGAAATGGAGTCTGATTCAGAAAAATCAGAGAATTCTTAGTTATTTTATTACTTATTTATTACTTTGGGGTGCAACTAGCTGCACCCTACTTTGACATTACGATTTAATCTGTTATTCATGAGTACCATTGAAACCTTAATTGTCCAAACTCGCCAGGAAGCGGAACGAGAAACCTTCCCGATTGATGTTCCTATTTATGAATCAGCCCAAAAAGAGCCACATCAGCCGATTCTTTATGCAGGAAATTTAGAGAGTCCTGTCTGCTTCTTTGGACGAGATTTAGGACGAGATGAGGTTCATGCTGGCCAGCCCCTCATTGGTGCGGCAGGAAAACTGGTAAGGGGGGGTTTTTTTCAGATGATGCACCAGCGTAACGCTACGAGTAAAGAAGACTTAAATAGTGTTTGTGATCGCATTTTATTAGCCAATACCGTCCCCTATAAACCCCCTGGTAATAAAGCTTATACGGTGAAAGTAAAGGAGCGCTTTCGTCCTTTTGTCGCTCGTTTACTGGTATTTTATTGGCAAGGAAATCAACTTATTACTTTGGGTACAGAGGCTTTTAAATGGTTTGCGCCTTATGGTAGAAAGGGAGAAGTCAATGATTTTTTTAAAAGAGAAGAGCGCTTTTCTGAGGGGCTTCCTGTGATTTTAACGGCGACTGATGAACAAGGATTAGAACATCAACGGAAAGTAACCTTACTTCCCCTTCCCCATCCTTCACCACTTAATAAAAAATATTATGCTAAATTTCCTGAAATGTTGCAACAGCGACTCAATGAATTGGAGTTTTAAGATGGGAAAATACTATGTTATTCTCCTAAATTCATGGCAAGCTCTTTTGAGAGAAGAAGGTGTATCTGTTGATAATGAATTATTCTGGCATTGGTTGTATAAGTTTTCCAGACAGGGTTCACAGTCACTTTCTTTCTGTAATTTACGATAACTATCTTCTTCATTGACAGGATTTCCTTGAAGGTAATAAATCCACGTTTCTATATTTCGTTTAGGTACAAAAATGCCGATTTTCTCATCTTGTTTGCGTTTATTTAATGAATTTTCTACTAAACTATTATCTAGCTCATTTATAATTTCTTAAACAGAGTTTTTATCTGCGTCAATTAACACCACTAAAGCAATAGATTGCTGATAACTTCTACTACGATATAACTTAACTTCCTCCCAGTATTTATGGCGAACATATTGTTCACCAGAGTTTTTACCACAGGGAAGGGGAAGCAGTCTAATTTTACGCTCATTGAAACCATACTTTTTCAGAAAACGACGAGCAAAGACTTGATGTTGCTTATCTTCACAAAGAATTGTGATTTGTACTTGACGTTTAGTCATCTAACCAACCTCTTGCAATCAATTCTGATAAAGTAATACTTGGATCTTGTAAATTTTTCTCTTGAATTTTTGTCGATAACGTTTTCACTCGCACAGGAGTATAATGATTAGAGCGCTCAAACCAATAACCCACTGATGAAGCAAAATTCATCACTTCGGGATGATGAGAAATTAGAAATGCTTGTAATTTATTTTCATCGCATAAATCATTAATCTGTATTAACCAAGGTTGAATTTCTGCTAGTGCGAGAAAGTTGTCAGGTTCATCAATACATAAGGTATAGTTTTCCCCTTTTAAACAGGTAATAAGAGTGTACAAAATAATTAAAACTTTTTGTCCATCAGATAATTGACTAAGTTTATATTCTAGTTTTTGTGAATCTCTTTCAAAGCGGACTTTGAGTAATCGAGTGAACTCTCCCATTGGCTCAAATTTAAAATAAGCAAAATCTTCAAATAGTTCCTTAAGCATTTTCATTAAATCTAACACTTTTCCTTGATCTTGGGCTAGATAACGATACCATGAGGCATAATTATCAGCATATTCAGATAATTTTAAATTCTCTTCTTCGCTATAATCTTTTACGAGGGAAGGAATAACTTTGATAATCAAAATTTTTCTAATTATTCGAGCAAATTGTTCTATTTTTTGTTCGTTATTGCTGTTATTTATACCAAAGGAGAAAAGTGAGAGAATAGATTGATAGCCATGAAAAGGAAATTTATTTGCTAATAAAGGTTGATGATTCTGATAAATTGTAGCTGTTCCTCCGCTAAACTCAATTAAAAGCTGACCATTACAAGATAATTTTTCATATTCTGTTCTTAGCTCTCTTGATTTTGTTGACTTAAAATCGTGATTAATTGCTAATTCATATTTGTATAATTCTCCATTTTCTTCAATTTCTAATTCAAAGGTTTGAACGGTAGATATTTGCCAACTGGTACAGTCAGAGAGACTAAATAGATCACTTAATCTGACTTGATCCAAAATAAATGATTGTAATTTCAGCAAAACATCAAAAACCGATGATTTTCCTGTTCCATTATGGCCTAGAAATAGATGGAGTGAGTCCAATTTGAGTTCAAAGTTAACTAAACAACGAAAATTATCAAGATAAATTCTTTTTAGCATCGCTTAACTGAGTCTCAATGTATAATGATGATTGGTTGAGCGTACCAAAATGATACCATGAACATAAAACCAGAATCACACTCCTCAAACTGACTTAACAATTGGTATTATTTTTTAACAAATCATAAACTTTGAGAAATAGAGAAAAAAAGATAAACTGGTGGTCTAAACCATCAAATAAAGGTAAAAATAGGATTAATTTTTTGAGATTAACAATCCGTTAACAAATATCCGCAATGTTACCCATTATTCACCGTACTGTCACTGATTAAGGAAAGCGCTTGCCATTTCAAATTCCGCAGGGTAACGGATGCTAGACGGACATTTATAACAATTTATTGTTATTTGGTTAATTATTAACAAGATGTATGCCCAAAATCGTGAGAATCCTTTATTGTGAAAGACATAACAAGGTTATCAAGAGAAGTGCTATGGAAGATATCTTTTCTAAAGCGATCGCTGCTGCTAACAGCAATATGGCCTGTTTGGAAAAACAGGATATGACCCCCCTACGTCAGTTTATTGCCGAAGGGAACGCCCGTTTAAACGCCATTAAATTAATTAACGAACACAAAGATAAAATCGTGTCAGACGCTATTTCTGGCATGATTGAAGATCACCCTTCCCTGACACAACCAGGTGGTAACTGCTATCCAAGCCGACGGATGAACAATGCCATGAGTGACATGGACATTTTACTACGGTTTCTCACCTATGCCCTCGCTGCTGGGGATATGTCTGTACTTGAAGAAAAATGTTTCGGACTTAAGGATCTTTTTCAAACCCTTGGTGTCCCCAAAAAACCGACATTGCGTGCGATCGCCATTGTGCAAGGAAAAACAATGGAACTCCTCAGAAGCGATGCTTCAACAGAAGACACAAACATTATCCAAGAAGTGTCAGAGGCATTTAGCATTATGGTTGCCTCAGTGAGCTAATTGTCCATTTTATCCACTATTATCGCTATAAGTCCTATGAAATCAATCATCACCAGTGTTTTGATGAAGGCAGATACAAACGGTCGTTTCTTAAATGATCATGATTGTCAAACGATCGCCAATCGGCTTTCAGAAGAAGAAAAACGTCTTGATCTCGCTGCTAAACTCGCTGATTTAATTGAGCCGATCTCCCAAAAAGCAGGAGATGCACTCGTTGCCAAATATCCTGAGTTACAGCAACCAGGCCAATGTGGAGAGACTCCCAAGAAAGTAAAACATTGGTATCAAGATATTAAAGATTATTTACGGGTGATTACCTATTGTCTGATCCTTCGCAGTCCAGATCCAATTTATCACTACAATGGCCGTCAAGTCGGAGAATTTTTCCGTGCCTTAAATGTTCCCCTTTCCTCTTGCATTGATGGATTAACAGAAGCTAGAGAGTTATTATTAGCATCTGGAGAAATTCCCAGCGATATGGAACAAGAAGTCAATGGTTATTTTGACAAACTCATTGCAACGTTTGTTTAAAATGTAATTGATCAGGCTGCTTGAGCAGCCTTTTTTTGATTTTACTGATCCCGTTCTAAATCGTAAATTACTTTCTCCCAATACCAAGCTTCTGAATGATTAGGATGATTACGTCGAGCCAAATCTAACAAGCGATTGGCTAATGCTCTATTGCCCTTAACTAAGGTAAACAAGCGCTCATGTTGCTTGAAAGAGGGTTGTTCTCCTGGTTTGGTGAAATCGGGGATCTGATTTTCATCTAACCACTCTTTATAGATAATTTCCCCCCGTTCAATGGTCGAATCAATAAACGCTTGAGTTTCTTGTCCCCAAGCTTCTAGGGTTTTGTTACTATCTTCAATAAATGTATTAAATCCGTCCAGAAACTCATTAATTGCTGTTTCTGCATTTTTTTCCCAGTTATTCATGGTCTTAATATTCCTCAAGGAAATACTGTTTCCCAATTAAGTTACCCAAAACATTAG
>JBFRWQ010000135.1:0-9913 GCA_051439665.1 Microcystaceae cyanobacterium
TCATTGGGGAAAGATACCCTAAGAAAGCTTGCCAAATTCCGTTTAAGTCATTGGTAGCAGGGGGAGGAGGAGAATTTACCTCTTCTCTCTTCCCACTTTCTACTTCCCTCTTTGCACTTTCCACTGGGGGAGATGGAGAGACAGAAGGTTTGACAGGGGTGACAGCTACGGGTTGACGATTAACTGTGGGGGTTGCTGTCGCAGTTGCAGTTGGGGAAGCAACCACTACGGTTTGGCTTGTATGGGAAGAGGGTAATAAACCAAGTAAGGTTACTTCTAACCATAAACGGGGTTGAGTGGTATTTTTAAGCTGAACTTCACTATCTTTTAGGTGTTTTTGTCCCCTCAAAATATTATCCTTTGACCAGTTTTTGGCTTCTGTGCATAGCGCTTCCCATGTCGGCGCTGTGACGGCTACCATGTCTGACCGATTGGGGGCAGTTTGGGCAATCAATAGGTTAAGATAAAATCCTGCTAAATTTTGTAAAACCACTAAGGGTTCTCGCCCTCGGTTCATTAAATGACGACAATGTTCTAAAACGGCTTCTGCTTGGTCACTTTGAATGGCTTGGATTAATTTTAATAAGTCTTGTTCGGGAACTGCACCGACGAGATCCCAGACTTTTTCAGGGGTAATGGTGTCTGATAGTAAACTTAGCTGATCTAATAGGCTTTCTGCATCCCTTAGCCCTCCATTGGCAATTTGCCCTACTAAGGTGATGGCTTCTGAGGTAATATCAATGACTTCTTTTTGGGCGATCATCTCAAGGTGTTGTACCATCTCCCCTAGAGGAATGCGTCGATAATCGAAGCGCTGACAACGGGAAATAATGGTAGGAAGCACTCTTTGGGGATCGGTGGTTGCAAGGACAAAAATGACCCGATCTGGGGGTTCTTCCAGGGTTTTTAAGAGGGCGTTAAAGGCTGCCACACTGAGCATGTGACATTCATCGATAACATAAACTTTATAACGACACTGTACGGGGGCAAATTGCGCCCTTTCAATAATTTCTCGGATATTATCAACTCCTGTATTGCTTGCTGCGTCAATCTCTATGACATCTAGGGCTGACCCTACAGCGATCGCTTTACAGACCTCACATTGACCACAAGGAATGGGGGTTGGTTGGTCAGAACTAAGACAATTGAGGGATTTTGCCAGAATTCGGGCTGAAGAGGTTTTCCCTGTGCCTCTAGGTCCTGTAAATAGGTACGCAGGGGCAATTCTCTGACGATTAATCGCATTGGTTAGGGTATCAGCGATCGCTCCCTGTCCCACTAAGTCAGCAAATATTTGGGGGCGATATTTATGATGGAGGGGTTCGTAAGTGGCCACTTTTATAAATTATGAATTATGAATTATGAATTTTAAATTATGAATTATGAATTATGAATTATGAATTAACAGCCTTACTACAAAGGGGGTTGATATTTTTTAACAGAACAACTGTATTTATTGTAAAGGAGAGGTTAAGGAGATGTCAAGGGGAATTATGAATTATGAATTTTAAATCATGAATTATGAATTAACAGCGCAGAGAGAACCTAATATTGATTTAATGCCTAATCCTTTCTGGATGTCTTTATTTGTTCATTTCATTTTAGCTAAGATAGATAATCTGATCGGTTTTCTTTATCTTTTCTCCCTCACACTCTAAGATATGGATTTAATTTTATGCCATCAAACGGCTGATTTTGACGCAATTGGGGCGGCGGTTGGGCTGTCTTTACTAAAAATTGGCAGTAAAATTGTCTTAACGGGTGGCGCACACCATAAGGTTAAGGATTTCTTGGCTTTGTACCGAGATGAGTTTCCTTTGCTGGAAATGCGCAGTGTTAACCCTAAACAGATTCGTTCTTTGATTGTAGTTGATAATCAGAGTAGCGCTCGTATTGGTAAAGCAGCCCATTGGTTAACTTTACCCCATCTCAGCGCTATTGAAGTCTATGATCATCATATTGGGCTAAGATCGGAGATTAAGGCAACCTATCAACAAATTGAAGATGTTGGCGCAACTACAACCCTAATTGTCGAACATTTACAACAAAATAATCTGATTCCTAACCCTATTCAAGCAACGGTAATGGCCTTGGGAATTCATGTTGATACGGGATCATTAACTTTTGAGCAAACTACCCCTCGTGATGGGTTAGCCTTAGCATGGCTGATGGAAAAGGGGGCAAATGTTAAAATTATCGCTAATTATGCTGATCCTGGCTTTCCACCCCAAATACAGCAGTTATTCACCGATGCAATGGAAAAATGCCAGAGTCAGACAATACAAGGTTATCAAGTAACAAATGTATTGTTAGAGACTTCTAGTTTTGTACCAGGATTATCTAATTTAACAGAAAGATTAATAGAATTAACGTAAAGCGATGCTTTACTCTTAGGACATTATTACAATAAGGGAAATGGGGGAAGATTAACGATTATTGGTCGAACTCGTATTCAGGGAACTAATTTGAGTGCCTTATTTTCTGACTTGGGAGGGGGTGGCCATGCACAAGCAGCTTCCTTAAATATTGCCACCAATGACCCTAATTCTCTCTTAAAAGCGCTTGTAACCAAACTCATTAGCCAAATTCCCCATCCTCCCACAGCAAGGGAATTAATGTCTTCTCCTGTCCGCACCATACGACCTCAGACAACCATAGATCAGGCACAACGAGTTTTATTCCGCTATGGCCATTCAGGGTTATCAGTGGTTGATCACAATGATCAGTTAGTCGGGGTAATTTCCCGACGAGATATAGATTTAGCGCTACATCATGGCTTTAGTCATGCACCTGTTAAAGGATACATGGCTCAAAACCCGAAAACAATTACACCAGAGACGAATTTGCCAGAAATTGAATCTATTATGGTGACTTATGATGTGGGGCGCTTACCTGTCATTGAAGGGGATAATTTGGTGGGAATTGTCACTCGCACCGATATTCTAAGGCAAATTCACCAGGATCGCAGCGAATTAATTGATCAGAATGGAAAACGAGTCACTGCTGTTTCCTGTCTCTTCCCCTCGATTAAAGACTATTTAGCACAGCCGATCTGGAACTTACTGATGAAAATCGGTCAAGAAGCAGAAAAAAGAGGCTGGAATTTGTATTTAGTAGGGGGTGCAGTCAGGGATATCTTATTAGCGCAAGAAGGCGAAACTTTACTCCTACAGGATATTGATTTGGTGGTAGATGGCTTTCATCGTTCGGCGGATGTAGGTGCAGGAGTTACCTTAGCCAATCAGATTAAAGAATTGTACCCTAATGTAAGGGTTTCTATTCATGGAGAATTCCAAACGGCTGCCCTTTTGTGGCATAAAGATGATAATTTAGGATCATTATGTTTAGATATTGCCACAGCCCGAACAGAATTTTATCCCTATCCTGCAGCTAATCCCCAAGTTGAAGCCAGTTCTATTCGTCAAGATTTATATCGGCGAGATTTTACAATTAATGCGTTAGCGGTGAGGTTAACCTCTCCTAAAGAAGGGGAATTACTGGACTTTTTTGGTGGAGTTTTAGATTTGCGATCGCAGTTAATTCGAGTGCTTCATGCTAATAGTTTTATTGAAGATCCAACCCGTATTTATCGAGCAGTTCGGTTTGCGGTTCGTCTCAATTTTAACCTAGAAAAGCAGACAGAATTATATATTCGTTATGCTATTGAAAGTGGGGTTTATGATCGATTGCGCCTAGAAAATCATCCGACTCCTGCTTTAACGACTCGTTTAAAAGCTGAATTAAATCTAGTTTTAGAGTCCAACTATTGGAAACCTGCCTTACAATTATTAGCTCATTTAGATGGGTTAAAATGTCTGCACCGAGACTTAGAATTAACACCGATTTTATGGTGGCAAATTAGATGTATTTCCCGTTGGTTACGTTATCTTGATTCTGAGCATCGCTTAGAGCATTGGTTATTACGGTTAGAAGTTTTATTAGCAGGTTTAGGGGAAAGTGAGAGTGTTGCGATCGCTACTAATTTACAAGTTCCTAAAGATAGTATCATGCGACTGCAAAACTTATCTAAACAGGAAGAAGTGATTAAAGCAAAGTTACAAAATTGTCAACAACCGAGTGAGATTTATCGCTTATTAAAATCGTACAAATTAGGGAATTTAATATTAATTGCTGTCAGAAATAGTAAAGAGATCCGTCATAAAATTTGGCTCTATTTAACAAATATTTCGTTAGTTAAATCTCCGATCAATGGAAATGATTTAAAAACAATGGGATACCGTCCTAGTCCACAATTTAAGCAAGTTTTAGAGGTTTTATTGTGTGCCAAGTTAGATGGGGAAATCAATAATAAAGAAGAAGGGGAAGCACTTGTTAGAGACTTTATGGAGACAAAATGATTGACCACATTATTGAATTAATTATTAGTATATCTTCAGTCTTTGCGCTTATTAATATTCCCTATCAACCCCCCCTCCAATAAATTGACAGCGCTGATCTAATTCGTTATCTAAAGATAACTGAAAAATCCCTACTCAGGATGGCTGGTAGTTCAATTATACAAGTGAGAGTTTGTCTAGTTATTCGTATTTAACAGCCGTTCCACTAGCACATACCATAATCATATTGTGTTGAGTAACTTGTTCAAAATCTAGATCAATAGAGATGACAGCATTTGCACCCATAGCAGTTGCACGTTCTTCTAATTCTTTTAAAGCTATTTCTCTGGCTTTAATCAAAGATTCTTCATATTCTTTACTTCTACTTCCCACTAACTCTCGTAAACCAGCAGCAATGTCTTTAATGGGGTTAGTACCCATAATTACTTCTCCTGTAACTAAACCTAAATACTCGATAACTTTCTTGTCCTTAAGATCGGGAGTTGTTGTTAATAACATAAATTTTGATCCTCTAAATATTTACAAGCAACATTATACACTAAGTCTGGCGTTGTGTGGCAAAAAAGCGCTGATAGCTACTCATCAGTATAGATAGGGGTTGACGGATATTGAATATTTGTAATTGTCTTAAAGCCTCCTTTTCCGCTTTTTCCCAGCGTTGATCTTGTGTATCTTGTAAAGCAGCATAAATATCGCCTGCTAGATCCAAGTCTCTCACTAATTTAAACGCTTGTTCTCTATTAGTGATCTGATGACGAATGGTTTTAAATAAATCAGACTTTCTGACTAATTTATGGCGACTATTCCAATAGACTCGTAAAAATTCAGGAAAGCTTTCACTTCCTAATAATTCGACTATACGTTCCCAACGCTCTTCCAGCGCTTTAAGTTCCGTTTCATGGGTTTGAGCAGTGCTAATTAGAGAAAATAGATAGTTTTTCAATAAATCAGTCGCAGATAGGCGCACACCACGAGCATTAAGCGTTTCAAACACTTTAAAAGCGTTTAATTCATCTGTAACAGTAATAACAGTAAAAAACAATTTATCTACGAGGGAATCAATAAAAGCAGCTAATTGTTCACCACTATGGGATGCCATGCCTAATTTTGACTTAAAACGACTGTTAAACCATTCAAAGCCTTTGCGTAATAAGTGTTCTGATCTATTTAACCCTCGACGGGGTAAGGGAGCAAGAGGGACAAGATAAGTCTGATAAAAGCGATTATTATGGCGATTAAGTTCTAATTTTGACCGAGGAATAAGACTGACAGGATCTACATAGCCAATATAACTATTTTGTAGTTGTTCCTTGCGGCGCTGGTTTCTGTCTGCATCAAGATTTGCGGTTACTAAGTCTTGCAAATAGGCTAATCCCGCCAGAATCATGATGCTAAGGGTTGTTATGGGTTGTTGTCCATCAATAATATCAAAATGTTTATGATCAGAGGATTGCAAGACTAAATAACCCATATAATGGGCAGATTCCCCATCTTCTTCCAATAATCCGAGAATATCTTGCCATAAATCATCCCACTCATCTTCTGTCCAAGAATAATCTCTTTGAAAGGAAGGGACATGATAAGTTAGTCCATTACCGAGAAGTTGGCGAAAGGTAAGGTTAGCAGTATTAAAGTTCATTGAAAAAAAGACTAATATTGACCTTAAAAAACTCAGCTAATTTCTCAGCTTGCCACTTTGTGATAGACTCTTTACCTTCGATTATATCAGAAATCACCTTACCGCAGGTAAACCAACCCCTGCCAATTTCCGTACTGCTTCATCCATAGCTTTTACTCCTTCGAGTAACTGAATAAGATACATATTCTCATAATACCCCAAAAAATGCCAAACACATTGACAACTATCACACCCTAACCGTGATGCTTATTATCGTCAATCTTCAGTTTAGGAGGAATAATAACAATATAGGATTCAAAAAGCGGGTGTAAAGCATAGCAAACCCAAGGTTGGTGATTTAACAGAGTTAATCGCTAACCTTTTTTCCTTAACTATACAAGTTTTTTCAATTTTTTCGTTCCTGTAGCTTTAAGCGAATTTCTTGGTGATATGCTTTGGTAATCGGATAAAAATAAGCCAGAATAACCCCAATAATCAGAAAAGCGGCGGGAAGTGGCGCTATAGCAATTCTGATGGCCAATAAAGCGCTGTCAGGTTGCACAGGAACAGGTTGACCAGGAACCTGTTCAATAAAACCAGATGCTTCTAGAGCAATCCCAACCAAAAATAAACCAAGCGCTAACCCAAACTTCTGCAACAGTACCATAAAGGCATAAAAAATACCCTCCCGTCGCTTACCTGTTTCTAACTCATCTAATTCAATCACATCGGGAATCATTGACCAAGGAATTAGATAAGCTACTGATACCCCACAACCTGCTAAAAAGGCAAGGATAAACATGAGAAAAACTTGACCTGGTTGTAATAAGAAAAGTCCAATTTCGGACACAATCCAGAGAACCATTCCCATAATATAGACGATTTTCTTATCAAAGCGATCGCTTAGTTTCTGCCAAATAAATAACATCACAAGCGCTGTTCCTTGAACCGCTAAAGCCACTAAGGGAAATAGTTCAGCCGTTAGCCCCATCCAACTAACTACAAAATAAATTAAAATCGAAGCGGTTAATTGTACCCCTAACCAAGAACAGAGATAGATACCAATGACAAATAAAAAGGGCTTATTACGAAAAACAATGCGTAATTGTTCAACAAAAGGAATAGTTTCTTCTGTGCTATTTACCGGATCGACAGTAGAGACTTCTGCTAAGTGGGATTCCACCACAGCAAAGTAAAATGTCAGCCCTGATAAGATAACTAATCCTCCCATAATAATACTAAATACACCGATAAAACCGACTGTTCCCGTACCCCCTACCCACTGACTACTAAAAGGAATGAGCCGCAATAAACCATAGATAATTGCCAGAAGACCAACCACCATTAACCCTAATCCCAGTTGATGCTTTTGGGACAGAGATAAAATACTTCTTTTTCCTCTTTCTTGAATACGAAGTGTTGCCCATAATAAAGCAAACATTCCTAGAACTGTACAAGAAACCCCTAAAATAGTAAAACGATTGGTTTCATCTTCATAAGTATTAAAAATAACTCCTGCTAGGATTAGGGATAGAATACTGCCCCCAATAGAAAAAGCAAAGCGGAAGCTATTTAACCGAGTTCGTTCGTTATAATCCTGTGTTAATTCTGGGGTTAGTGCAGTATAGGGTAAATTAACCATTGTATAGGCGATATTAAATAAAACACCAATCAAAATATAATAAGCAAATAAACCCCAATTATTAGTATTCTGATTAGTGCTAAATTGGGGAACAATCCACTGTAGAAAATAGAACAAACCAAAGGGAATTATACCCATTAAAATCCACGGTAATCGACGACCCCAACGGGAACGGGTGCGATCGCTTAATACCCCCACAAATGGATCATTTACTGCATCGGAAATCTTGCCAATCATTAAAACGCTACCTGCTAATCCAGGGGGTAAACCCGCCACATTAGTTAGAAAAAAAAGCAAATAAAAGACTAAGATATTAGCCGTTAAAGCAGGACCAAAATCTCCCGATCCATAAGCGAGTTTCGTCGTCCAGTGTAAATTTTCTGAAGAAGATTCCATTTATTAAAAGTTAATGATTAATTAATTTAAGAATTTCGTATATTAAAGTATTAAGATTAATTGAAGAATGATCTTAAATTTGAGCTTGATACCCTCAATACTGTAGGGGCGCAAGGCTTGCGCCCACCAACAAGGCTTGCGCCCACAACCATAGACTTTAACACCATCTGATCTCGACAAAATAAGCAGGTCGTCCCCAAAAATCTTGAGTTTGACTAATCTCTACCACTTCTAAATTAAAAGGAATTGCTGTTGTCATATACTTTTGTACAGATTGACCCAAATCTGGGGCTATTTGGGTGGCCATGGTTGCTGCAACCCCTACACCCAATAATTGACCGATTGGATCTTTCGGAAGGAAAAAATTGACCCCAAGAGCTAACCCTGCGGTTAAGGCCAAGGAAACTGATAAGTTTGTACCACAACGAGGATGAACAGCTAAATTCCATTCTCCTTCTTGAAGACGAGATAAAGCTTGACGGACTGCTCTGTGTAAATCTCGTCGATCAACTGTTCCATATAGATAAAAGCCTCTTTCAGTAGATAGTCCCCCTAAATTCTCATTATCAGGCGAATCTTCTCCGTTTTGACTGGCAATTTCACTAAGAACCCAAACTGTAGCGTGTTCTAAAGCATGGACTTGTCGAGTGATCAGCAATTCTTTTAACCCTGGTACAAAGCCAAATTGCTCTAATATTTTGCTGTCATCGTCTGCTTGGGGCGAAAAAAATCCAAAATCCCCAAAATTGTCTGCTGTTCCATAACTCGAAGTTGTCATCGCTGTATCCCTCAAAAATTGATTCTTCTCTACTGTAGCGAGAGATCAATGGGTATGTGTAAACAAAATCTTAAGAAGTCTTTACAGTGACCAGTGACCAGTAATAGGTAAAAATAGGGAAAGGTATTCATTCTTTGCACAGTTCCCACACTCCATCTGTGATAGCTATCACCTGAAAAATCAAGGTGATCTCACTGATGATCAAGCAGATTCCCTTTAAAATTAAATAACAAAAGCAAATTAATTGTATCCATCCTTATATAAAATATAGCTATGAGTCACCTAAAAAATGACATTGACACTCTGGTTTACACCCTTAGTCAATTGTCTGAAATAGTCGAAACTTCTTCGTGTAAACCAAGTTCTGATCTCGGTCAAAAAATCCAAATTGCCATTGACATGACCACGGAAATCGTAACTTCTTATAATTTCGACTGCCACATGGTGGAAATTGGGGAGGGTAGCTTAGATTATTAAGAAAAACCCTTTGTCAAGTGAAGGGTTGAGAGAGGTGTGAGAAGAGGGGGAAGACAAGGAAGATTTAACCCCCAAAATCAGCTTGACACAACAGCAGCTAAATCATGACCGAAAATTAAAGAGTTTCAAGTCTCCTCTTTCAAGGGGAAAGAAAAAAAATCTTGACAATTTTGGCGCTCCTGAGATTGTGGTGAAGAATGTATAAAAATATACAAATACCCTGTCAGACGGTAGTAACTGTTCACTAAAATGACTAATTCCTACCTAATTGCTTGAATCTCCTGAACCGAAGGACGGGTTAAAACCTGACCCTTAACATAAACTTTAGGGATACGATTATCTCCTGTTAAGTTTTGTTGTTCCATCAGTTGATAATATTCTTGAGATGAATTATCCTGATCAAGGTTTTTAAATTGATGAGGAATACTTTTCTGTTTCAAGGATTGCAGCAGTTGGACGGTTAGAGGACAACGATTTGTACCATAGAGTGAGCAGCAAAACGGAATAAAACTGTTTGAATCGTAACATTTCGTTTGTCTATTGATTACCATAAGGTAACTAACTTGTCGGCTTGAGTGAGTTAAAGTAAAAACGAATGATGGCCATTCTCCTTTAAATCTATCTAAGCCACTAGGGATTCACTC
>JBFRWQ010000136.1:0-3589 GCA_051439665.1 Microcystaceae cyanobacterium
CTGCTATGATTGGACAACTTCCGACTGAAGCGGAATTAGTCTTTCAAGAGAAAACAAGCGCTTTAAATTGTCCGACGGTATGGGTTAAACCTGCTAAAAGATTGACAGAAAATAAAGCAATTTATCAGGACATAGATTATACCTTGATAAAAATTTTGGTAGGGATGTTTTTTTTAGTATCCAAAATTATTTTGCGAAAATTTTCTTCTAATACTTTTAAACCGATTAAATCATCTGGTTCTGCATTATTAACAGCATTAATGATTGTTTGAGCAAAATTCAAAATTTATTCTTTTATAACAATTATGTAGTATAAATTTTAACCTGTTTTATATGTAATTATTGGAAGACCCAAGCCGTTCATTCTTATTGCTCCTAAACTTAGCATATACTATCCTTAATTATAACCAATCTAGGATTGTTTTTAAGTTCGTTGAGGATCTAAAAAGCTCATAAATTTTCTGATAGACTTCATGTAAAGTGATCATCCTTGGGAACGAGTTTTCGCAATTTGACGACTGAGGAAAATAACAGGGATAATGCCTACTAAAACGATCGCTAATGCAGGCGCTGCTGCTTCTACTAATCTTTCATCAGACGCATATTGAAAGACTCGAATGGCTAGGGTATCAAAATTAAAGGGACGAATCAGTAAGGTGGCAGGTAACTCTTTCATAACATCAACAAATACTAACATGATCCCTGTTAACATTCCCCCTGTCATCAAAGGAGTGTGGACTTTAACTAGGGTATTGAGGGGACTATTGCCCAAACTACGAGACGCATCGTCTAAACTGGGTTTAATCTTCTCTAAACTGGTTTCTACAGAGCCAAACGCTACCGCTAAAAAACGCACCAAATAGGCATAAATTAGAGCAATCATTGTTCCACTCAATAATAAACCCGTTGAAATGCCAAAATTATCATTAAACCAAGTATCTACGATCGCATCTAATCTGCCCATTTCAATATAAGCCCCCACTGCAATTACAGATCCAGGTATGGCGTATCCCATCGAGGCAATTCTCACCCCCCAATTCATACCCCAATTGGGATATAACCGTTTACCATAGGCCATAATTAAGGAGATTAACACAGCGATCGCTGCACTGATTAGCGCTAACATCAGGCTACGACTAGCTAACTCAAGAAAATTATTCTCTAAATTACTTTTGAGATTAATAATCGTTAAATAGGTTAAATAAAAAGCAGGCAAGATAAAACCAAGAATTACTGGCATCAAACAGAGTAAAAAAGCACCTATCCCTCTAATTCCTCTTAAAATATAAGGGTTAATTACTTGGTGTTGACTGGTATTTTGATAATAACGGGCTTGACGACGGGACATCGATTCTAAGGTAACGAGACTGATAATAAAGATCATTAACACCGCCGCAAGCTGCATCGCTGCGGTTAAATCGCCAAAACCAAACCATGTATTATAAATCCCAGTGGTAAAGGTATTAATGCCAAAATACTGCACTGTACCAAAATCATTCAAGGTTTCCATTAAAACTAAGGATAAACCTGCTATAATCGCTGGACGGGCTAAAGGAAGGGCAATTTTAAAGAAACTTGTCCAAGGAGTACAGCCCAAGGAACGACTGGCTTCTAAGGTACACACCGATTGACTTAAAAAAGCAGTTCTCGCTAATAAATAAACGTAGGGATAAAGAACTAAGATTAACATGGCCATTGCACCCCAAAATGACCGAATATTAGGAAACCAGTAATCATTAATGGTTTGCCAACCAAATAGATAGCGTAGAAAGATTTGAACTGGACCAAAATAGTCCAACATATTGGTATAGGTATAGGCCAGTAAGTAAGCTGGGGCTGCTAAGGGTAATAATAACGCCCATTGGAATAAGCGATCGCAGGGAAAGCGACAGAGGGTAACTAACCAAGCGCTGGAAACCCCAAGCACAATTACCCCAACCCCAACTCCAATCATTAATAAGAGAGAATTAATAATATATTCTTTTAAGACAGTATCCGCTAAATGTTGCCAAATATCGGAGGCATCAGTCAATATACCTGCTAAAATTGCTAAAATAGGAGCAGCAATTAAGAGAGCGATTAAGATCACAAAAGCAATCCAACTTTTATCTAATAAACGAGTTAAGCTTGATGAAACAGATGTAAAAGAACTCTCATTAATGGATGAGAAACGACTAGACATAATTGACCTTATTTAACAACTATCTAGATCTAGACTTAGATCTAGATTTATATTTCGACTTAGACTTCAATTTAACCGTAACCCCACTTAAGCGCTCGTCTCCCCCCAAGAAAAATAACCAAACAACCACCGTTAACCAGTGCATCACAGTAATTGTCCATAAAGAGCCAGTAAAGGCATAGGCAGCCGTACAAGCTGCCCCCAGCAATCCTGCTAAAAACAAAAAATTAGGCTTTAAGAAAGTAGGATAACCCCGTTTATAAAACGTTACCGCATTAAGAGGATGGTAGAGCATAAAAATAATAACCCCTAAGACTGCCCATCCATTCCAGATTTCCCAAGTAACTTCTTCACCAGGATAGGGAAGCCATGCAACCCGTATCACTAATTCTTCAAATAGGGCGGGTAGGAAAAAGGTAGAAAGAAAACCAGGAATAAAGCGAGAAAGTTTCAATGAGCGCCCCGAAAAGTATAAAAATTTGCTCAAGATTCCGATTGGTATGGCAACCACGGCGTAAATTCCCAGAATCGCAAAACTAATTCCCCAATCTTTGCTGGTTGGTAATTTGAGAATTCCTGCTAATATCCGTCGAGCCACTGGAGAGATAACAGGAGTGTCACCGAATAAACTTGTAGGCGCAAGGGGTTTAATGGTTGTATCCACACCACCGATTTGATTAGTCCGAATGAAATGTAATTGTGCGCCAGCATCAAGGAAAATACGACTCATTTTGTCATGACTAATCCTTGGTAACATAGAACGCCAACTTAATAGTCCATTGAGCAGAGTGTCCTTTTGAATAAAGGGATAATCTTGACGTTGCTCAATCCCTGCTAAAGAAATCGCATTGTATTTCCAGTCTGGCCGCACTATACCTTTAGGGGTTAGTTCTTCTTCTAATCGTTGAGAAAGAGCCGCTAATTGCTGAAATCGTAACGCTTGGGGGTCTTCTGGATTCTCTTCTAACCAGGTTTGAATTTCTGGTGATGCTTGTACTTTTTGCTTTAATGTTTCTAAGGCAATATAAAGCGCTTGGTTGGAGTCTTGGACACAGGAAGACGCTGGTGTAACACTCGCATTACCCGTTCCATCCCCTGTGCGATAACGAGCCTCCATTACTCTTAGTTGCAAAATGAGTTCCTGTAAGGGAGAGAAGATTACACCATTAAAATTATAATCGTCTAGTAAATCCAACTTAATGACGAAATCAGATACAGGACGAGAGAAAACCCATCCTCTTGCCAAATCTCCCATATAACTTTCATAAGAATGAGTTCCTGAGACAATTCCTGCGGGGTTATGGGCATAAACTTGTTCATAGGTAATATCAAATTTTAGATCACCCGTTATGTCATCTTCGACCACTTCAGCAATGCCATAGGAAAAATGACCTGTTACTGTTCCTA
>JBFRWQ010000137.1:0-5624 GCA_051439665.1 Microcystaceae cyanobacterium
GTCAAGCGAGCGGGTACGATTTAGATCCCTTACCTGAATATAATGCGGATAATCCGCAGACTTACACTTTTTCAGGGAAAAGAATCATGCATGGGTTTGTATCGAACAAAAGACCAAAAACTGGTCAACTCAGATATTCAAGGAGCGATCAATATTGGACGTAAAAGTAAAGCCAATCTCTTTGAAAAGAGGGAGGTATTAGTGGGGCTATTGGACGCTCCTAAGCGATTTTTAATCACTTAAAGAATCCCCATCGCCTTGCGTTGGGGTAGTTCAACTCTGATCTGAGTAGATGAGCGCTTTTTTCCATCAATCTCAAAAAACCTAAACTAGATTTACCATATCGGTATATTCTAAGACAAATTCATCATAAGTCATAGTATCTTCAGGGGTTTGAGGACTCCAAAGAACTTCAAATCTAAGCAGATAATCGGTAGGAATTAAGGCTAGTTGTTTCAGGGCAGTTTTTAATGCTTCTTTTTCCCTAATTTCCTCAAATAAGGGTTTATCGTGAGCCGTACCTGCAATCAGGGTGACAACCACATAACAAGCGCTTTCGTCTTCTTCTAATTTAACGTCCCGTTGTCGTAAGTGACCGTTAACATTAGAAAGACTTTCTACATTAAATTTTTCTCGCTCTTCAAGGGAAAATTCCCCAAATACTGCTTCTGCATTCTCTAAATTCACTCGTTTTGAGGTAGCGCTTACATGAGTCCAGTCATTTTCATGACGTAGCAAGGTGATAATTGATTCATTATATAGCTGCCGCAATCCCTCTGGTGTATCAGTGTCAATAGATGTGCTTAAGTCTGAAAGAGTTGTTTGTACCTCTTCTGCATAAGCGAGTAGGGCAACTTGTACTTTAGAAATGGTAAATATATCGTTTTCTCGGATTCTCTCTTGTTTCGCTTCAGGACTGAAGGATTTTACCATTCCTTTTAAGATAGAATAAACGACTGAGAATAGGACTAATCCACCTATTCCCAAGAAAATCATCATGATAATCAGCCCTGCAAAAGGATTTGGCTGACTACTGTAAGATGAGCCAGAAGAATAATCCCTCTGATAACTATCATTGCGCTCATAAGAGTCATTATGATAGGACGGGGAGGTTGTCCGAGAACGGGAACGAGAATTAGAATTGGAACGAGAACGAGAGGGAGAAGAAGAACCACTACTGCGAGAACCTGATGAATCTCGCTTAAAAGAGCCACCACCGCTCCGTCCCCCACTACTTTTAGCTGTAGCAGGTTGTTCGATGCGTAACCCATTGGTTAGGATAGGGGGAGTTTGGGAAAAATCGATCCCATTGAGAAGAGTGACCAGAAAAGTCGTCAAAAATAAGAAAGAAAGGGGACGGAAGGATTTTTTCATCGTCTCACTCTTAGTAACGATCTACTTCCTTATTGTTCCCCAATGGTTCACCAAAATATCTATTTTGACTAACTTAGGATGGGCAAAACCCATCAAATCATATCGTTTAAAATATTACCGTCCCAAGATTTCAACTTTCACGGGTGCAATACCGCTATGATAGACTCCAATTTGTTTAGCTGCACCTGCCGATAAATCAATGATACGACCCCCAACAAAAGGACCTCGATCATTAATTCTGACCACAACTGAGCGATTATTACGGAGATTTGTCACTCTTACCCTGGTTCCAAAGGGAAGATGACGATGAGCAGCCGTTAAACCATGTTGATTGTAACGTTCTCCGTTAGCAGTTCGGCGGCCATGAAAGCCAGGGCCATACCAAGAAGCTGTTCCTCGACTAACCCCTTTAACTTGATTTTTGTTCCCTGATTTAGCCCTAGCGACTTGGATAGGTTGGGATGGGGGAAGATTAGCGACAGTGGTTAGGGGAGAAGCATTTCCCATCAAGCGTCTAAGACGATTTGTGGCTTGAAGAGCATCATTGGCCAGATTATTGGTGGTATCAGGCAGAAAAACCGACTTATTAACCTGTATTAGTTCTTCGTCTTGGACTTTGATACTGTATCCTTTGGTTTTACTATCCCAAGTAACCGTAATTTGGTCAGCATTTATTCCCTGAGTCGAAAATTGGTTAAGACGGTTAGTGACTGTTTGAGCTTGAGTAATTGCTTTTTGTTGAGCGTCTTTTTCTTCTAGAGGACTGACAAACATAAGGACGGGAATATCTTTAACCCGAACAATCGTGGCGTTTTTGTCTTTCCATTGATAGGTTTGAGTAGTAGCGATCGCATTCGTCTGAGACAGAGCAGAGGAAACATCCTGACGATTAGAACTTAAAGCAGCGTTATCAGAGCCACCCAACCAGAGAAGGCTACCCATTAAGGTTGTGGTTGTTGTAAGAGCGATCGTTTTAATGATTTTATGACTCATAAGATTTTTATTGATTCTGATAGCTAAATTATGGGAATTTCTTCCATTTAGCTAACTGAACTACCTCACACATGATGAACTTGATTTTGACTTGACTCAGCCTAGCATGGTTTTTTAGAGAGGTATTCACAGAATGTAAATCATTTCTCAGCCAATAAATTAAATCTTTAAATAAGTATTGACAAAAATATAAAAATGTGCATGAGTTTTTACGACAGGTAGTTATATACCTGTGCTATCTTCTCAGGGCATCCCTCAAAAATGCTTTAATCTCCAAGCGTACTAGATGTTTGATCCCATCGAAATATTTGAGTTACATTTATTTCTTCCCCGTACATTTGCGCAGACATATATGACGTTGCTTGATTCCTTAAAGTTCACTTTTATAAGTAAATTTTATTTAACTGCTTAATTTGATAAAAATTTCTGAAATGGGGTTGACAAGATATTCGATATATGGGTAACACTCATTTCGTTTATGAATAGGATAAAAAGAAGTTATATAGAGAAAAGTCAGGAATTATTATTTATAATTTTTTCCTTTTTTGGGACAACTCTGGGAAACTGAGGTATGATCAGGGTTACAGCAGATTTAATACAAGTCGGCTGTTTTTGGATTTATTGACACATTTGCAAATTTGCCCCATCAAATCGTGGGATAATGCCAGATTAAATAGGAGGATCACTACCCATGAAAATTGTAGCACGCTTTTTAATTGTCTTTACCCTGATCTTGGGTTGCTTAGGATTTTTTGTAACCCCTGATGCACAAGCTGAACTAAATGCGGTTGACCAAAAATTAACCACTGAATTTGGACAAAAACTCGACCTCAACAATGCTAATATTCGGGCATTTCGGGAGTATCGTGGATTTTATCCCAACTTAGCCAGCAAAATCATCAATAATGCCCCTTATGACAATGTAGAGGATGTCCTTACCATTCCAGGACTTTCCGAAAAGCAGCAAGCAAGATTACAAGCCAATTTAGATAACTTTACGGTAACCGAACCAGCTAAAGAGCTAATTGAAGGAGACGACCGTATCAACCCTGGTGTTTACTAAAAACCTTGTAATATTTAACATTTAATCAATTTTTGCCCACTTCTGCTTACTTATTCCGAGAAGTGGGATTTTTTACCTTAACAAAATCCTTTAATGAATTCAGCTATCTAACCAAAGTGCCGAAATCACCTTCGTAATATTCCTACAAAAGGTGAACACTGCTATAATTGGTCGGAATTCTGAAAAAAAAATGAATCGTTTGCCAGATAACGATATATGATTAACCTCATCTCAGTAATGCCAAGATGAAAAGCCAGATGAATCAGCCGTCTTCTCCGACCGATAGTGAATCTCCATCTAGCCATGAAACACTATGGATTAAGCGTTTAAAGCAAACGATTGCTTTTGACCGCCGCTCTTTAGCTATCTTTCGTATAGGATTAGCTTTAGTGATGATGGCTGATTTAATCAGCCGCACTCGTGGTCTGACGGCACATTATACAGATCAAGGGATACTCCCTACAGCCATTGTTAGAGACAATTTACTTCCTTCTGGATACTGGTCGGTTCATCTACTTAGTGGTGCAACTGGGTGGCAAGTTTTCTTATTTGGTCTTACCTTCTTCGCCCTAATTCTTCTATTGATTGGTTATCGAACTCGTTTGGCTATTATAGCTTTATGGGCGCTAACAATTTCTGTACAAAATCGCAATCCTGCCTTACTTTTTGCCGGAGATGATGTTTCAAGAGCGATCTTATTTTGGTCGATGTTTTTACCACTGGGGTCTTGTTATTCAGTGGATTCTGCTTTGAATAATGCCACTGAACCCTTACCCAAACGGATTATTAGTGCAGCAACCTTTGCCTTAATGGTACAGATCGCCTATATATATATATGGTCAGCAGCCTTCAAAATGAAAAGCCAATTTTGGTTTCCTGATGGTGATGGGGTATATTATTCTCTTCAATTTGATCAATATGCCCGAACATTTGGACTATGGTTGCTCAATTTACCCAATGAACTGCTCCAATTAATGACTCATTCGACCTTAATTTTCGAGTGGCTCGGACCTTTATTAATTTTTATCCCCATTTGGCATGTGGGCTTTCGCTGTATTGCAATTGTCTCTTTTACTTTGCTACATCTCATTTTTGGTTTAACATTTGAAATTGGGATTTTAAGTTACTTCAGTATTGTTATGTGGTTAACCTTTATCCCTAGTGAGATTTGGGATAATCTGGAAAACCGTGTGAGTACAGCGCCTCGTAGGGGTTTAACTATCTACTATGATGCAGATTGCGGATTTTGCAAAAAAGTAGTTCATTTTATTCGTACATTTGCTATTTTACCCTCTACTCCCTTACTAACAGCGCAAAGCAAAGATGAGATCTATGAAGAAATGCAGCAGATTAATTCTTGGGTGGTAGTGTACTATCAAGGAAATAATCATCATAAATTTGACGCGATCGCTTATGTTTGTTCCATTTCGCCTATTCTCTTTCCGTTAGCTCCTATTTTTCGTTGGCAACCCATGATGAAAATAGGAACGAGATTTTATGAAACCGTTGCTAGTAATCGCAAAACGGCAGGACTATTTACCAGTCCTTTTAAATTTCGACCGATTATTATTCATCAGTCTTATTTGATGACAGGAATTGTCTTAATATTATTATTTTTAACAACCCTTTGGAATGTGAAAGGTTATGTTGATCAAACTGTAAAAAGACGCGAAGAACAGCCCAATGACTGGATCACTGTGACAAATAAATTATTTAAACGGAGAACCTTTCAGAGGATTCATACTTTAGGTTATATAACTCGTTTAGATCAAGTTTGGAGCATTTTTGCCCCTAATCCACCAATGGATGATGGATGGCATGTTATTGTGGGTCAATTAAAAGATGGTAGTGAGGTGAATGTCTTACAAGAAGGCGAACCCATTCGCTGGGAGAAATTAAGTGTAAAAGACCGTTACGAACTTTATCCTAATATACAGTGGAGAGTCTTTTTCATTAACTTACCACGATCAATCGGCAACACTCTGAGACCTCAATTGGCTGACTACTTATGTCGTCGTTGGAATCGAAATCATCCACCTGCTCAACAACTAGAGCGTTTAACCATTTATTTTATGGATGAACGAACCGTCCCACCCGATCAAGTTCAAACAGTTGAGAAAAAAGAAACCCTGAGACAGTCTTGTAATTAACTTGCCTTAATTGCCCCCCGACACTTATACTTGCTCATAACAGA